>JBGOXU010000010.1:0-12545 GCA_041479305.1 Dehalococcoidia bacterium | reverse complement strand
GAAGCGGTAAACCGCCAGGAATTGGTAGGCTTCTTTCTCGTAACGGCTTGACATCTCTCTTATTGTCCCTAGCTGGACATAATATTAAGTCCTGCTATGGTGAATGTCAATAGCTTGTACCACCACTCCTGCGCCTCCATCCCCCGGCTTGTTGGGTTTATGGAGTTTCTTGAGTTTATGGAGTGATAAGGTCATTTCCTGGCCTGAACCAACTCAATGAACTCAATTGACTCAATAAACCCAGCGAGGCGCGCCCTAGCTTAGTGAAATCAAGCCCTGTTTAATCGCTACGACGACGGCTTCGGTGCGGGCGTTGGCATTCAGCTTGCGCAGGATGGAGGTCACGTGGTTCTTGATGGTCTGCTCGCTGATGGCAAGCCGGGCGGCAATCTGCTTATTGAGGAGGCCCTGGGCGATGTAGTTCAGAATCTCCGTCTCCCGCGGCGTCAGCGGCGAGATAAAGCCCCCTGCCTCACTGCGCCAGGTCAGCTCCTGGAATTGCTGCAAGACCTGCTCGGCCAGCTTGGGGCGGGTGGTCAGATTTTCGTTGATGGGATGTTCGCCGCGGGCAACGCGCCGAATCGTATTGACCAGGTCATCCGGGCTGACTTCTTTGCTCAGGTAAGCCACCGCCTGGGCTTTGAGTGTCAGGAAGAGCTGGGCATCATCCGCGTTGGAGGTGAGCACGACGACGCCGACATTGGGCAGACGCTGCTTTATTTTGCGCGCCAGTTTCAACCCGGAATCCCCGGCGGCGTCAATATCAAGTAGGGCCACATCCGGGGGCACCGTGTCAATCTGGTCGAGCACTTCATCATTGACCTCGGCTTTGCCGGTGATTTCAATATCGTCCACGCCGGCGAGCGCCTGCTCAATACCCTGGCGGAAGAGGAATTGCTGGCTGATGACGAAAACCTGTATTCTGTCCATATTCGGCCTCACTCGATACCCCCCGCTCTACGTTCTTCTGAGTGGCTGGATGACACTATTTCTCAGGATTGGCAGGAAGACTTCGACCAGACGAGGGTCGAACTGCTTACCCGCGCCCCGCCTGATTTCTTCGAGAACCTCCTCAAGGGACAGCGCGCTGGCGTACGAGCGGTCCGAGCTCATTGCCGAGAAAGCGTCCGCAATCGCCAGAATCCGCGCTTCCAGTGGTATCGCTTCCCCTTTTAGTCCATCGGGATAGCCGCTGCCGTCAAACCTCTCGTGATGGTGCCGGATGCCGGAGAGGCAATCGGCAATCCGGGGAGCGTGACTGGCGATGGTCGCTCCCAGCTGCGGGTGGGTCTTGATTATCTCCCACTCCTCGGCAGTCAATTTGCCACGCTTGTTGAGGATGTCATTGTTGATGCCTATCTTACCAATATCGTGGAGCAGGGCGCAAGTCTCCAGCCGGCCTATCTGCGAAGGCTCCAGCTTCAGCGCCTCGCCGATTGCCATAGCGAATTCGCTGACCTTCTTGGAATGAGTCTTGGTGTAATGGTCTTTGGCATCCACCGTCGCTGCCAGGGCGAAGATACTGCTCACCGTCTCGCTCTGCTGAATCTCCTCCTCACTGGCGACCCTATTTTCAACCGGTCCGGTAGCCGATGCCCGGCGGCTCTGGTTGCCGCCGCTCCGCTTGGCGACATAGAGGGCCGCGTCCGCCGCGGCGATGATGTCATTGGCGCTAATACCATCCACGGGCCAGCTGGCGACTCCGAGGCTGGCGGTGATGGGGAGGTAGTCCGCTTTCACTGCCGCCGGGATGCGCTTGCGGACGCGGTCGGCGGCCTCACAGGCCGGCTCGATGGCGGTCTGGAGCAAAAGAATGGCAAACTCGTCGCCGCCGTAGCGGAACGCCTGGTCCGTGCTGCGGATACAGCTCTTGAGAACGGTGCCGATTTGTCTCAGGAGTTTATCGCCGGAGAGATGACCATAAGTATCGTTGAAGGCTTTGAATGAATCAAGGTCGAGAATGATGAGCGAGAAGACACCGCCGTAGCGGGAGAGGCGGTTAATTTCGCTGACAAGCACTTCGTCCAGCGAGCGCCGGTTGAGCAGTCCGGTAAGCTCGTCCACCCGGGCTTTCTTTTCCGCTTCAGCGTAGAGCCGGGAGTTCTCCACGGGCATGGCGATTTGCGCGGCGAGCTGTTCCAGGAGTAGGACCTGGCGCGAGTTGTAGGCATTGGGGCGACTGCTGCCGATGATGAGGCTGCCGATGACCCGGCCCCGGGCGATGAGCGGCAGGTAGACGATGGAGCGGATGCCCTGCTTCAGGTGCAGGTTGCCGGTGCTGAACCGGGCTTCCCGGGTAAGGTCAGGCTCGACGACGGGTTTCTGATGGGTAGCCACCCACTCCGTGGCGGAACCCTTCAGGGGAAGCCGCTCGCCGGCCTTCCAGGCGGAGCCAACGTCCGAAGAAACGGCAAGGAAGTGGACGTTGCTCTCCTCGAGCAGAACAATCGCCGCCCAGTTGACGTCAACGACTTTCTTCAGCTCTTCGATGAAGCTATCGTAAATCTCCTTGATATCCAGGCTGGAGGTGATGATGATGCTGGAGCGGTTCATGACCTGTAGCTCTTCCTCACGCTCACGGAGTCGCTCCCTGAGGTACTCCTTCTCCATACTCACGGCGACGCGGTTGGTCACCTCTTCGAGCAGGTTAAGGTCTTCCAGTGAGTACCGGCCGGAATGTTTTTTGTCCAGCGTCAGAATACCAATTAGTTTATCGCGACTGATTAGGGGCACGAACAGCTCGGTGTCGCTGACCTCAGCCCTTTCCTGCTCCCACAGGGCGCGGAATTCAGGCAGGATGGCAAGGGCTTCCCGCGTCAGGAGTCCCCTCTCGCGCCTCAAATACTCCACGATTGGGCTCTGGCCCCGCAGTCTCAGGCTGGACAGCGATGTCTCTTTTCCCTTCGGTTCGGAGAACATCACGGCAAAATCTTCGCTACCGACCTCCGGAAAGAGGAGGCTCGCCCGACGGCAGCCGATGGCTTTGGTGGCTAGCTTCAGTAGCTCGCCGCCCTGTTCTTTGAGACTGAACACGTTATGGATTTTGCCGGCGAAATTGGAGAGTCTCTGGCGGTAATCATAGCTTTGTCTCTGGAACGCCTTGCCCATCGTAATGAAGAGGCCGTTCCGCAGTCGATAGACGAAAATGGCGATTAAGACCGCCGCGAGGGCCGTCAGGGCCATCGCCGTCGTGTCAAGGTTGAATTTGAAGATAGCGTGAAAGATGGCAATGAGCAGGCCGTAGCTGACGGTGCCGATGATTGCCAGACTGACCCAGGCCAGGGCACCGCGGAGGACAATCCGGATATCAATTAGCTGGTGCCTGATGGTGGCGTAGCTCAGGATGAAAGCGTTGATGATGCTGCCAAAATGAACCACGGCGTATTCCCGGCCCCAGGGAAGTATGGTCAAGAAACTGAAGACAGTCAGGACAATCAGGGTGAGCAGCAGCGAGATGATTTGATTATACAGCACCGGATTATCTTGAATCTTGAGTCTTTTCCAGAAAACATACAGACTCCTTGCCAGTAAGACCATGAAAGGAATAATCAAAAAGATGACGCCTTCCCCGTAATCGAGATAGAGCTTGTCGTCTTCAACGTGGACGTTTTCCGGAAGGTAGCCGAGCAAAACCAGCACCACAATCCCTGCCAGTGAAACATAGGCAAAAGGTAGCCACCGCCCCTGCCCCGGGGCGTAGAAGGAGGAAACAAAGCAGTGGTACTGTATTATCGTCCAGGCGTAAGTGATAATGATTACCTTGAGTAGAACGTTGTTCAATGGCGGGAAGAAATTGCCGCGCAGAAAGACGTCCGTCAGCGCCCAGATTATGGCGGCAGTAAGATACAGGATAAACAGCTCATTCCGCCGCTGCCATGGCCGGCTGCCAATGGTCGAGATAAGCAGCGCGATGTAAGCAATCACCGCCACCAGCGGAAATAGAGCATACACATTCATAGGTGAGCTATTATTCTCACAATGCGCGCAGGCTGTCAAGAGGGGTACAAAGGTAATTCGGACAAATGTATGAGTGAGAGAGGGATTTCGACCAAAAGGGGGACTACGAAAGTACTAGGGGACAGACACCGGTTCACGCTCAACGGCTGTCTTGACGGCGGGTATGGCCTCAGGCTTGCCGAGGAGCAGGGAGAGCACTTTGGGAGAGGGGTTAATGTGGGGCGGCTTGAGGTGCGCCAGGTCGGCGCCTTCCGCCTGTCTCTGCGCCATATAGCCGGCGTAGGTGCCTTTGGGCAGGAGATTAACCTCGACCTTGAAGTTAATCATATCGGCAAAGTCGTCGCGGATAAGGTATTGCGTGTCCTTATTCTCGCTGTCGGAGCGGATAATCTGGTCGTGGATGGCGCGCGCCACCGCTTCCTTGCCGGCATTCTCGCCATTCTTAATCTCGATGCAGACGCTGAGCACCGGTTCGCCCGGTTTCTTGTAGGCGGTCCAGTCTTCGTAATCGAGTCCTGAGCTTTCGATAGCCTGCCAGATGCTCTTTTCGGTGAGGCGGATGAAAACGAAGTCGATGAGTCCGTCGGCCCGCCGCTCGAAGACCATCTGAGGGATTTCGATGCCCAGCTTTTCGTTGCGCCGGGAGGTGATGCGCACCATATCGCCGGGGCGGTACCTCACCATTGCCCCGCCGTGGAAGTTGGTCAGCACTACCTCGTAGTTTTCGCCGGCCTTCACTTCATCAAGAAGGATGGTTTGGGGCTGGTAGGTGCGGTCGAGCTGCCACTTGAAGTGCTCTTTCTCCGGGATGAACTCGAGGAAGTTGAGGCTGGGCACGAAGGTCATCCCTTCATAGTCCCAGGTTTGCGCCGCGTAGATGCCGCCCTCAGTGCCGGCGTAGACATCGAGCGGGTAGCGGCCCCAGAGCTCCTTGATTTTCTCCTTGTAGACCCAGCTGTCCAGCCCGCCGCAGAGAATCCCCTTCACCGACCACAGGTCGCGGGGGAGCATATGGCGGCCCGCCAGCTTGCTCTTGAGCACGCCTTTGGCCAGACGCAAGAGGGCTTTGGGCTGGCGGAGGAAGGGGCGGAGGTCAACCTTCTGGGTCGATTGGCTGAACTTGTTGCCCACGGTGACCAGCACCAGTGACAGACCGAAGAAGTAGTCCAACCCCTCGGAGAGTGCCATCTTGAAGCCGAGCTTGATTCGGTCCTCAAAGGACAGGCTCTCCGATTCCTCGAGGCCGGGCAGGTAGTCGACCGGGCTTTGCAGTCCGAGCATGCTGGCCATTGCCCCGGACATATACGGCCGCGGCGCCACGGTATAGACAATCCTGGGGTTCTCCATCAGGTGAGAGACATCGCCCCAGCCGTCGCAACCGGAGAGGATGCCGATGCCGTACATCACCGTGCTCATCTCATCGGCGAACCTGGGAGTAATCGGTATCCACTTGCAGGGGTACTCCCCGGACCGGCCGGAGGAGTGCACCCAGAAAGCGGGCTTGACGGGCAGGGCGTCTTCGCGCTTTTCAGAAAGCTCGGGGACGTAATCGGCGTAGGTGGTCAGCGGGACGCGCCGGCGGAAATCATCGACATTCCTGACGCTGGCGCTGTTGAGAACCTTCTTGCCAATCTGAGAATGCCGCAAAAGCTCGATTTGCTCCAGAAGCAACCGGTTTTGGACGGCCATAAACTGCTCAGTGGAAAAGCTGAGCCAGCCACAGCACATTTGCCAGAGCTCTTCTCTCCTATCCTGGCGAATTAAATCGATAGCGCGGGGCATTAATCACTCCCTTACTGACCTTGTTGACATAATGGCACGGATTGGACAGTACGGGAAGTGATTATCTTCTAGAAGATAGTTCTATTGAGCGTGGTGGGGAGGTGGTGATGGTTTTGACCGCGGCTTTTGACGGAGGCTAGAGCTTTTTGGTCTTGCCCTGGTTGCTGAGCGCCTGGAGTTTCTGGGTCAGTTCCTCGTAGCCCTTGTCCTGAGGCGGTCTGCCCAGCTCCAGTCCGTAGCTGAGGAAGAACTCAAGAAAATTGCGCAGCAGGTCCTTCATCCCGGAAGCGAACTGGTCAAACTCTTCTTTGGAGACCATGTTTTGACTTTTGGCTTCATCACCCTTGAACTGGCTGTCAATGAGGAAGTTGATGAAGTCAGAATGGCTCATGTCGCCACGGTTTTCGTTGATTCTCCTGGCTACCTCAGCGTCTACAATCAGCATTCTCTTGTCAGTCACGCCCTTCTCCTTCTTTTCTTGCTAAAAACAAACCTGAGGACACTAATCCTCAGGTTGATATGCCCGCTGTCATCCGGAATTACAGTCGGTGGTCATCGTCCAGTCCGAGCATCTCCCTCAGCGTGTTTATAGTCTGGAGCAGTTTTAGCCCGCTATCAGTCACCTGGTAGGTTACGCAGGGATTGCCAATGTTCATCTTATCGATAAAGCCCTGCCCCACCAGAAAGCCGAGGTATTTCTGAATCTGGCTATAGCTCATATTGGCGCTGTACATTATCTCGGTCTTACCCGCGCCGTTCTCGCCGACCTTGAGCATATCGGCAATTATTTCGATGTCGGAACGCCTGCGACTTACTCTCATTGGTAGACTATCCCATTATTCCTTGCAGGACTATTGTACTAGGCGTTAAGTCCTTTGTCAATAGGCATCCGCCTGATATTTTTCTCAGAATTCTGGGAAGCCAGCCGCACTACCCCCGATGAAGAGACTAGAATCCGTACAACCGTAAGTACCAGTCCAGGATTTGATTCCCCCAGAAAAGACTTATGATGGTTGCCAGAGAGAGAAAAGAGCCGAAAGGAATGGTTTCTTTTCTCCCCTTGATTCTGAACAGCAGTAGTCCGGAAGCCACAAGCCCCCCGAGTAAGGCACCCATCAGGAGACTAAACAAAACCAGGCGAGAGCCTACCACCAGCCCTATTAAGGCTGCCAGTTTGACATCTCCAAGCCCCATTGCCTCCTGCTTGTATATTGCGAAGGAAACCAGGTAGACAATCAAAAGAAAGGTCAGCCCGATTACGGCGCCTATTACACCACTCAATATTCCATTCCAGGTAGACGAAATCTCAGTTATCCCGGGTGGCGGTACGAAGAAGTCAATAAGGATAGCTGTGACGGCGGCCGGTAAAGTAATCTTATTAAGAATGAGTCCGTGCTCAAGGTCGATTATTCCGATTACCAGAAATAGGCTGGTGTAGACCAAAGTAAGAGGTAATTGCAGTGTCAGACCGAAGGTAATGTAGGCGAGTGCGAACAGCAGCCCAGTCGTAATCTCGACAAGCAGCGGGCGCAAAGGAATTTTGGATTGGCAGTAGCGGCATTTCCCCCGAAGCAGGAGATAACTCAGCACCGGGACAAGGTCTCTGGGGGATAAGCGGCGCTGACACGAGTCGCAGTGAGAAGAGGGAGTGACTATTGACTTATCTCGGGGGAGACGGTCAATGCACACATTGAGAAAGCTACCGACTGAAGCGCCAAGAAGGGCAAAGAGAACTGGCAGCAGGATTTCCACTCTCCGTATTCTGAGTCTTTTTTATTGTGCAGTCAAGAGTGGCCTTGTCTTACTTATTCTATCCAGGCCTACCCCACCTTGGCTTCGCTGCAGACCTGCGCCACCTCATCCCTATCGTTGCAGAAGGCAAAGAGGTTTTCCGTGCTGATGAGGCGCTTGCGGTACAGGTCGATGAGCGCCTGGTCGAGCAACTGCATTCCAATCTGGTTGTGCATGCGGATGGTGTTGGGCAGCTGGTAGATTTTGCCTTCCCGGATGAGGTTTTTCACCGCCGGATTGGCCAGCATAATCTCCACCGCTGCCACCCGGCCCGTGCTGTAGGCCCTCGGCACGAGCGCTTGGCACAGGATGCCCAAGAGCAGGGAAGCGAGACGGGTCTGTGCCAGGTGACGCTCGTGGGGTGGAAAGAGGTCGATGACGCGCTCCACGGCCTGCGAGGCGCTGGGGGCGTGGCCCGTGGTCAGCACCAGGTGGCCCGTTTCGGCCACGGTGAGCACGGCCGCCGCCGTCTCCAGGTCGCGCATTTCGCCCACCAGGATGACGTCCGGGTCCTGGCGGAGGACATGTCTCAGCGCCTCGGCGAAGGAATGAGTATCGGCGCCCAGCTCGCGCTGGGTAATGGTGCACTTGTTATTGGTGTACATATACTCGATGGGGTCTTCGATGGTGACCAGCCGGCGACTCTTGAAGCTGTTCAAATAGTTAATCATCGAGGCGAGGGTGGTCGATTTGCCGCTTCCGGTCGGCCCGCTGACGATTATCAGTCCTCTGGGACGCAGAATCAGCTCCTTGCACATCTGGGGCAGCTCTAGCTCATCGAGGGTGGGGATGGTGAGGGGCAGGAGGCGGATAACCAGTGCGGTGGTGCCGCGCTGTTTTGAGGCGTTGCATCTCATCCGCCCGCCGGGAAGGGAATAGCCGAAGTCCAGCTCCATCCGCCGCTCAAAGTTCGCCTTTTCCTTGTCGGTGGTTATCTGGTTGAAACACTCATCGATGTCTTCCGGCGCCAGGGGAGAGGCATCGGGCAGGGGGTCGAGCGAGCCATCGATGCGGAGGAGGGGCGGACTGCCGGCAACAAGGTGCACGTCAGAGGCGCGCCGGTTCATCGCCTGGTTGATGATGGTGAAAATACCCATTACTTCTGGCCTCCCGTCTTGAGCGTCAACGTGAAGTTCATACCGCCGCTCTCCAGCCTGGTCAGTCCGGTGATGGTAATCTCGGCAAAGCGGTTGCTGGTGTCGAGACTTTCCATGTAAGAGAGGATTTCCTTCTCGGTGGGCGCCCAGCCTTTGATGGTCATAACGCCCTTTGACTGGCCCAGGGCGCCCAGGGTTACGCCAACGGACAGCGTCTTCACGGCGAGGTCCAGGTTACCGTTCAGGCTTTCTTTCTGGCTCTTGATGCTGTCCACGGCGGCGATGAAGTTCTTGCCGGAAGTCTCGGCGTTGGCAATTTTCTTCTCCAACTCGGTGATTTTGTTCTTCAGCTCCTGCGATTGCTGTAGTCTCTGCTGGATGAGCTGGGTGGTGGTATCGAGTTGACCGCTCGTCTGGGCGACATTCGCCGAGGCGCTCTGGATAACCATCACCATGAAAGCCAGTAGGCCCACCGCCACCGCCGCCGCTGGTGGGGCAATGACCTTCGGCCAGGAGATTGGCTCGGGTCGGTAGGGGGCGGGCAGGATGTTCAGGTTGGTGACCAGCGGCACGGGTTGGCCCTCCTCCGCCAGGCCCTTGACCACGAGACCGATGTTGACGATGTAGCGGTTCGGGTCGAGTCCTTCCGGCAGCTCCAGTGGCGAGGCCAGAATAAAGACCGGATGTCCCAGGTCGTCGGAGAGCGTCTGGCACAGGTCCGGCTCATCGGCCAGCGCTCCGGAGGCGAAGACGGGCACGCTGGAAAGGAGGGGTTTGTCCGGGTTGTTGGAGTTAAAGAACTTGATGGTGCGGTCCATCTCCTCTCGTATTAGCGGCAGTTTCTCCTGCCAGGCGAGCGACTCCCCGGGCAGGGAGACGGTGCGGATGGGCTGGGGGACACCATCGGCCATAACGACAATATCAAATTCCGTAGACTGGACATCAACGATTATGGCCGTCTTGTCCTTGACCACGCGGGCGAGGAGGAGGGGTTTCATATCCATCAGTTGGGTCTTGAGGCCGGCCTCGTGCAGCATCCGGAACAGGGCATCCGCCGACTTGGTGGGGAGGGCGATAAGGAAGACCTGGGTCTTGCCCTCGGGGGCGGAAATAGTCTCATAGGTGAGGTAGAGCTGTTCCAGGGGGATGGGCAGCAGGCGTTTTGCCTCGCGCCGCACCGCCTCCTCGAGCATATCCCGCGGCAGTTGGGGCAGGGTGATGGGCCGGGACAGGCAGTGCAGACCGCTGATGCCCACCACCACCTTCTTTTCCTTCACCTTCTGCATTTTGAGAATTTGCTTGATTTTGGCGGCAACATCGGCTTCCTTCAGGATGACGGAGTTCTTCACCAGGCCCGGCTGGAGGGGCACGTCCACCCACTTCTTGACCTTGCGGCCGCTCGTGACCAGGAGCCGGATACTGGTATCATCGATGTATAGCGTTACTATCTTCTTCGCCATAGGCTACCCCTCTTGGTACGTATAAATCGCGAGCTGGATGTTTGCCGTCGGTTTGTCTTCAGCCGCGGCGGGGATGATTATGTCCGCCTGCTTGATGACGCCGGTTTTGAGTTCATTGTTGAGCTCGCTGATGAAGCTGACCAGCGGCGTCACGTCGCCCTTCACCCGGGCATTGATTGACAGGGCGGTGCACTTGACTCCTTCCAGGTTGACGGCGCTGGTTTCTGAGGAGGTGACCTCAGTGACCTGGACACCGTAAGCCGTCGCCAGCCGGAACAGCGCATTGCCGATTTCGAGGCTGTCAATGGGCTGGGAGAGGAGTTCACGGTCGGTCTTCGATTGCGCCATAGTGTCATTCAACTGCTTTTCCAGGGCTGTCTTCTTCACGGTCAGCTGTTCGATTTGCATCCCGCTCAGCTTCACCTGCGCCGTGGCGAGTTCCTGGCTCAACTCCCTCTGCTCGACGACCTGCTTGGAGCGCACCGCTCCCAGCGCCACGATGGCAATGGCGAAGACGCCGATTATCAGAAACAGCCAGCTTGCTTTACTCAGCTTCATACTCCACTCCTCAAAAGTTCACCGTCTGCCACGAAAGGACAAAAGTATCCTCCGTATTGATGAGCACGTCCGCCACAACCCGGGCGATAGCACGGTTGTCTTCCAACCGCCGGGCAACAGCTGTAATGCGGTACAGACCCCCGGTAAACTCCCCCACCGCCCCAACGTCAGTCCGATTTGCCACCACCCAGGTGTACTCGCCCTGCTGTTCGTCGGTGCCGGTGATGTAAAAAGTCTGGGTGGCAGAGGGGTCGTGTTCGGAAACACTGGGCATCGGCGTGCCGAAGTCCCAGTTGACCATTTCTACGCCCAGTGAGTCCAGGACAATTTCTGGCTCATCTTCGGAGAGATTATTGCCGAAGTCAGCCGCAGAACCTTCAACATAGCTGTAGTTTAAGGGCAACCTGGCACCAATCGAGTCCAGATGAATGACAGGCTCACCTTCATTAGGTAACCACGTAACCGTAATAGTGTATTTATACAAACCAACTGTGTCATCCCAGACTATCTGCCCCTGGATATCAAGATACTCATTGTGCACGCCGGTCTCGATTAGCTCACCGAAATAGAGCGTATACGTCCCCTTGTTCTCGGTCTGAATACTGACCGACATATTGTTGACGCCGGTGAGCTGAGCGGGTGGCGCGATGCTTCGGGCCAGGCTCCACAGCGTGTTTTCAATGGCGGCGTCGGCGGCATAAGTCCCCTTCATCGCCGAGTTGAGGCTGCGGCTGCTGTTCAGGTTGCTGGTGACATAGTTGAGGCTGGGGACAATGGTGAGGCTGCCAATGGCGAGAAACGCCAGCACCAGCGGCAGGACCTGTCCCCTCTCACCGTTCAGTTTCCGGAAAAGCTTAATCATATCTTCCTACAGGTTGGGACGGCGGACAATCTTGTACTCTTTGGTCTCATGCTTGTTGTCCACTATTGACGTCAGCTTGACGATGAGTTTGGGGTTGTTGTAGTTGGCTTTGGTCTCATTCGGGTGGAGCGCGTCATAGTAGATGTTCTCCGCCACCATCACCGTCTCGTTAGCGCCGGCGCTGCTCCAGTGCCGCCGCATCAGCTTGCCAATCTCGCCGCTCATATCCTGGAAGTAGTACGTCGCCGAGTGGTAAATGTCATCGTTGACGTAGTCCCGTTCCACCCAGTTGATGACGATAAAATCGGGCCAGGTCAGGTTATCCGTCCGCACCGTCTCCGCCATCAGGGCGTCACGGCTTATCCAGTGGCCGGCGTTTTCCACCTGGCGCACCGCGGACATATAGCCATTGCCCCGCGCCACCCCCTTCAGTGTCTGAAAAGTAACCGCACCAGCGGCCCCGCTGATGGTGACCATTATGACCATTGCTACCAGCAGTTCAACAAGAGTAAAACCTCTTTCACCGCGTCTCATCGGTCCACCTTGTACCCTTCTACGGTCACGATGGCGGCGCCAGAGCGGCGCACCGTCACCGTTATCTTCTGGATGCCGTCATCCGGGTTGCGGAGGGGCTGGGCG
Source organism: Dehalococcoidia bacterium (assembly GCA_041479305.1). Lineage (GTDB taxonomy): Bacteria > Chloroflexota > Dehalococcoidia > Dehalococcoidales > RBG-16-60-22 > JBGOXU01. Next base: position 399 of record JBGOXU010000010.1, on the reverse strand, counting down.
GTGATGGTGAACGTGTAGTCCAGATAATCTTTGTCGACGGCGATAGGCTCGCCGGCATAGGTGGCGGCTCCGCTGACATAAATGGCCTGCTTGACCGCTTCCATCTGAGTCCAGGCGATGCTTTCCGCGGTCGCCTGCTCATCAGCCAGGACGACGGCCTTGGAGGTGGTCGCCAGCCCGCTCAGGAAGGTGACGCCCACGGCGGCGAGGACCGCCAGCGCTACCACCGTCTCCACCAAACTAACCCCTCTTTGGCCGCGCAGTTTCCTCAGAATCGACATCTTAGAGGTCCTTCCCGTACAGCGAGTACATCGCCGAGGTGAGCGAAAGGGCAATCAGCCCGATAACAACGCCGATGAGCAGGGTCATCGCCGGCTGGATGAGGGCGATGAGCGATTT
>JBGOXU010000009.1:0-12638 GCA_041479305.1 Dehalococcoidia bacterium | reverse complement strand
CCTTTGCCGCACATGTCGCACTTCAATGTAGTTTACTCCTTTGACAGGCAATCGAACTTATTGTATGATGCAGTTACTGTCTAATACTATCACAGTCAAGCTGAACTTGGCAAGGTGGTGAGAGATGAAGCAGGTAGCTGAAATCAGCGGACAGGACTTAAGGGACATGTTCGCCGCCGCCACCAACTGGCTCGAAAAGAGTTCGGCGGATATTGATGCCCTGAACGTCTTCCCCGTACCCGACGGCGATACTGGCACCAATATGCTCCTCACGATGCGGTCGACCATCGAAGAGGCCTTCCGCGCGCCCGACCACTCTGCCTCGGCCGTGGCCAAAGCCATGGCCAAGGGGGCGTTGATGGAGGCGAGGGGTAACAGCGGCGTCATCCTATCGCAGATTCTGCGTGGGCTGGCGAAAGCCCTGGAAGGCAAGGAAAAGATTACCGCCGCCGACCTTGCCGAAGCCCTCGAGGAATCATCCACCCAGGCTTACCGTGGCATCAGTAACCCTACCGAAGGAACAATCCTCACCGTCATTAAGGATGTGGCTCATGCCGCCCGGGAGAAGGTAGCCGAGAACGGCAATGACCTGGTGGCGCTCCTGGAGACGGCGGTCGCCGCCGCCAACGAGTCGGTGGCCAATACCCCCAAGCTATTGAAAGTCCTCAGGGAAGCCGGCGTGGTGGATGCTGGCGGGCAGGGTCTGTTTACCATTCTTGAAGGCGCTTTGCACTACCTGACCGGCGAGGAAGAACAGATGCGTTTCCGTAAGCCGAAGATTATTATCAGTGACCTTCCTGCCACCAAGCTCCCGGCGATGATTGCCGCCGATGAAATCCCCTATGGCTACTGCACCGAGTTCCTGCTCAAAGGTGAAGACATCGATACGGATAAAATCAGGAAGAAGATGGAGAAGAAAGGCGCGTCGCTGATTGTCGTCGGCGATGAATCCGCCGTCAGGATTCACATCCATACCCTCGACCCCGGTGAAGTCCTGTCCTTCGCCTCTGGCCTGGGCACGATGCACCAGGTCTCCGTCCGCAATATGGATGAACAGCACCAGGGCTTTCTCGAGATGCAGAAAGAGAGGGCCCCGGCCATCGATACCGCCATTATCGCCGTGGTTTCCGGGGACGGGCTGGCTGACGTTTTCACCAGCCTCGGGGTATCGGCCATTATCCCCGGCGGCCAGACGATGAACCCGAGCACGAAAGACCTCCTCCAGGCGTCTGAGGCGGCGGCCTCGGACAAAATCATTATTTTGCCCAACAATAAGAACATCATTCTCACCGCCGGTCAGGTGCAGGAGCTGACAAAAAAGACCATCCACGTTATTCCCGCCGAGACTATTCCCCAGGGCATTGCCGCCCTCCTGGCTTTCGATTACGAGGCTAACTTCGATACCAACACCCAGTTGATGGACAAGGCACTGGAGAACGTGCGGACAATTGAGATTACCCGAGCCGTGCGGGCGACCCAGATTGGGCGGCTCAAGATTAAGAAAAAGCAGGCAATCGGCTTCCTCGATGGCGACCTGGTGGCGGTGGGGGACAGCCCGGCCGAGGTGCTCAACCGGACGCTCAGGAAGGTGAACCTGAACAAGGCGGAGGTCATCACCATCTACTGCGGCGCAGATACCCAGCGGACAGAAGCGGATGAGCTGGCCAGAGAAATCAAAGAGAATCATTCTCATCTCCAGATGGAAGTCGTCCAGGGCGGTCAACCCCACTACAACTTCATTGTCTCAATTGAATAGGAGAGCGGGTTATGGCGGTCAGGATTGTCACCGATAGTCTATCGGACATCACCCCGGAGTTGGCCAAAGAGCTGGGCATTGACACGGTGCCGGTCTACGTTCGCTTCGGCAAGGAGGTCTACAAAGACCGCATCGAGATTAGCACCGATGAGTTCTACCGCCGTCTGGTGCATGACGTGGCCTTTCCCACCACCACCCAGCCTTCTCCCGGTGACTTCCTGGAAGTCTACAAGCGATTGGCCAAAGAGACCAGCGAGATTCTGGTCGTGACGCTCTCCAGCAAGCTCAGCGGGACGTACCAGTCGGCGCTTCAGGCGAAGGGCCTGATGGAAGGGGAGAAGTGTCGCATTGAGGTCATCGACTCACAAAAAGTAGTTATGGGGCTGGGACTGATAGTTACGAGCGCCGTGCGGGCGGCTAAAGCAGGCGCCAACCTCGACCAGCTCGTCGACCTGGTCCGCGAGGCGATACCCCGTTCGCACTCGGCAATGTTCTTCGATACTCTGAAGTACCTGGCAAAAGGCGGACGCATCGGCAAGGCACAGGGCTTGTTGGGCTCGCTTCTCGCCGTGAAACCAATTCTCACCGTGAAGGATGGGGAGATATCACCTCTCACCAGGGTCCGCTCCCGGACTGCCGGTCTGGACTATTTGTACAAGTTCGTCGCTGGCTTCCCCAGGATTGAAGAGCTGGCTGTGGAACATGCCACTACCCCGGACGAGGCGGAGCAGTTTGCCAAGCGACTGGGCGCGCTCTATCCCACGGACCGCATCATACGGGCAACGGTCAGCCCGGTGATTGGCACCTACGTCGGTCCCCACGTGCTCTCGGTCTCGGTGTTGGAAGCCGCGGCTTAGCGCTCTATGGCCGTCAAAATCCTTACTGATAGTACCTCGGACATTGCTCCAGACGTGGCAATCAATTTGCCCCGGCGCTAGTTTTCCACTAAGATTGTCGTAATGGACATTGCCGCCCTCCAAAAAGTCCTCGAATTGGAGCAGAAAAAGGGCTATGCCGATAGCGCCGTCATCGGCGGTCTGGACCGTTTCCTGAGCCGCTGGTCAGCGCAGGCGGCCGAATCAATCAGCAACCCTCGGAAGCTGGCGCGATTCCAGAAGCTCAACCCGTCCAATGCCGGTTATGCCGCCCTCTCCCGCCCCCGGCGCAAGGAGCTTGTTGACAGTATCCTTGCCTTCTTCGCGAAGACTGAAGACCCCGGGCCATCGAAAGCGGTCCCCGCGTCCCCGCCCAAAGCTCAAGCGCGTCCGGCGCGCAAACCGGCGCCAAAGGGAGGGGGCTACTCCATCGACTCGCCGATAACTACGGTCAAGGGCATTGGCCCCGGGCTGGTGCCCAAATTCGCCAAACTGGGAGTGAGGACGGTCCGCGACCTTCTCTATTTCTTCCCCCGCCGCCACCTCGATTACAGCCAGCTCAGGCGCATATCACAGCTCACCGAGGGGAACGAGGAGACCATCGTCGCCAATATCTGGCAGGCGCAGGTGGCTTTCCTGGGCGGTCGCCGGGGCACGGAAGCCATCGTCGGCGATGAGACGGGGAACGTGCGGGCGGTCTGGTTCAACCAGCCCTATCTCGCCAAGCGCCTGACCACCAACAGCCGGATTGTCCTCAGCGGGCGGGTGCGGCTCTTCAAGGGACGGCACGTCTTCGAGTCGCCGGAGTGGGAGATTCTGGAGGAGCAGGACCTGGTGCACACCGGCCGATTGGTGCCCGTCTACCCGCTGACGCAGGGACTCTACCCGCGAACGGTCAGAAAGCTGATGAAGGAAGCGGTGGCGCAGTGGGCGTGGCAGGTGGCCGACTTTCTGCCCGAGGACATGAGAAAGCGCTGCGACCTTGTGGAATTGCCACCGGCGGTCAGCCAGGCGCACTACCCCGACGATTTGGCCGCCAAAGACAAAGCCAGGGTCCGCCTTGCCTTTGACGAGCTTTTCTTGCTCCAGTTGGGCGTGATGAGCAAGAAGCACCGGTGGCAGGTGGAGGGGCAGGGGGTGGCTTTCGAGGTCAGTCCGGAGGTGCTGGGTGGCTTCGTTAAATCACTGCCGTTCCAATTGACCGGCGCCCAGCAGAAATCGCTGAGCGAGATTCTGGCTGATTTACAGAAGTCCCAGCCGATGAGTCGATTGCTTCAGGGGGACGTGGGGAGCGGCAAAACGGTCGTGGCGACGGCGGCGCTCCTCGTCGCGGTGGCTAATGGCTTCCAGGCGGCGTTTATGGCGCCCACGGAAATCCTCGCCGAACAGCATTTTGCCACCATCACCGGCCTGCTCTCGCGAGCGGGCAGACAGATTAGCGACGAGCCGTATATCCGCAGTTTCTCTGGGATTCTAGACCGGCCGCTTACCATCGCTCTGCTCATCGGTGATGTCAGCGCATCGAAGAAAGAGGAGACGCAGCGGCGCATCGCCGAAGGCGAAGTTGATATCGCCATCGGCACGCACGCGCTGATTCAAAAGGGCCTCGATTTCAAGCAGATGGGGCTGGCAGTGGTCGATGAACAGCACCGCTTCGGCGTCACCCAGCGTTCGGCGCTGAGGCAGAAGGGCTTCAAGCCCCACATGCTGGTGATGACAGCCACGCCCATCCCCCGCACCCTCGCCCTGACCCTGTACGGCGACCTCGATTTGTCCGTCATCAACGAGCTGCCGCCGGGTCGACAGGTGGTGAAGACCAAATGGCTCAAGCCGGCGCAAACGGACGCCGCCTACGCCTTCATCCGGAAGCAGGTGGCGGCCGGAAGGCAGGCATTCATCATCTGCCCGCTCATCGAAGAATCGGAGGCAATTGACGCCCAGGCGGCGGTGGCCGAGCACCAGCGGCTCTCCCAGGAAGTCTTCTCCGATTTGCGGCTGGGCTTGCTTCACGGCCGGATGTCCGGCGCCGAGAAGGATGACGTGATGCACCACTTCCGCGCCGGCGAGCTGGACATCCTGGTGTCCACGCCGGTGGTCGAGGTGGGCATTGATGTGCCCAACGCCACGGTGATGTTCGTGGAGAGCGCCGACCGTTTTGGGCTGTCCCAGCTGCACCAGTTCCGGGGCCGGGTGGGGAGGGGAAAGGAACAGAGCTATTGTATGCTTTTAGCGGAAAGCCCCTCCGATGTGGGGCGGCTTCGACTTGACATAATCGAGCGGGTGAGTGATGGATTTGTCCTGGCGGAAGAAGACCTGAAGCTGAGGGGTCCCGGGGAGTTCTTCGGCACACGCCAGAGCGGCATCCCGGACCTGCGCATGGCGAAGCTATCGGACGTGGGCCTGCTGGAGCTGGCGCGCACCGAGGCAACCCGGCTCTTTGAAGTTGACCCGCACCTGGAGAAGCCGCAACATAAGCTCCTGCTCCGGGAGCTGGCCCGCGTCTGGCCAGAAGCCGGCGAGTGGAGCTAAGCAGAAAGGGCACACACGGGTCGGGAACCCCCTCCCCATGTATGCCCCCTCAATTTCTCAGTTAGCTCTGGCTATTCTGTCTGACCTGGCTAAAGCAATCGCTGCAATAGACCGGTCGACCCTGCCGTGGCTCGAATGGTACCTCGGTGTCCTTGCCGCACTGGGCGCAGGTGGCGGGGTACATCTGGCGGGAGCCTTGGGATGAGCCGCCGGCGTCGCCGCCGCGGGAGGACCTTCTCTGCTGTCGGCAGGTGGGGCAGCGCTTGGGCTCATTGGTGAAGCCCTTCGTCTGGAAGAACTCCTGCTCTCTTGCGGTGAAGGTGAAGTTCGCCCCGCAATCGGCACACTGTAGGGTCTTGTCCTGAATGGTCATTGGATGACCTCCTTCTTAAAAATGGTTGGTTGCATTGCGGTCATCCAGTGACCTTGTGTAAATTGGGGACAAAAGGCAGGCAGGAATTGCCAATTAACCAGGTTGGATAACCTCTGTTGAACCACCGTTGCGTATTATACACAAAAAGATTTGAGTTTGCAATGGGCCGCATTGACTCATAATAGAAGTTACCGAAAGTGGAGTCGTTGCGTCAAAATTAGTGTTACCGAAGGATTCATCCTGAAAGCTCATCCTGAAGGAGGTCAAGGTGACACGACGCAGTATACTGGAGTACGCCAGAGCAGTAAGGCCACGCTATGTGAGGGTATCTAGAAAGATGAAAACGATGATTCTGGGTGAGTTTGTCGCCACAACAGGGATGCACCGCAAGGCGGTTATCAGGTTATTGAATCGTGGGAGCAGCGTTGAGGTGAGCAGGCGACGCGGTCGTCAACGGCAATATGGCGCGGGAGCAGCCGAGGCGCTCAAAGTAGTCTGGGAAGCCTGCGACCGGCTGTGCTCCAAGCGGTTACAGCCTTTTATTCCTGAGATGTTAAAGGTACTGAGAGAGCACGGTGAGCATAGGCCTAGCGCTGCTACCGAAGCACAACTCTGCCAGATGAGTGCATCCACTATTGATCGTCTCCTTCGTCCCTACCGTCAATTAGGAGGGAGAAGGTCATTCAGCACCACCAAATCAGGAAGTCTTCTTAAGAGCTCGATACCCATCAGGACCTTTGCTGATTGGCAGGAGGATAAACCTGGCTTCATGGAAACCGACCTGGTAGCTCACTGTGGTGAGACTGTGGAGGGCTTTTACGTGAATACACTCTGTGCCGTAGATGTTGCCAGCGGCTGGACGGAATGCCTAGCGATGTGGGGTAAAGCTCAACTGCGGGTACGTCAGGCGGTTCATCGGATGCGGCAGCATCTTCCCTTTCCTCTCCTCGGCATAGATTCGGACAATGGTAGCGAGTTCATTAACCAGAGCTTCTATAACTACTGTCGCCAGGAGAAGATTACTTTTACACGCTCTCGGGCCTACAAGAAGAATGACAGTTGCCACGTAGAGCAGAAAAACGGCAACGTTGTGCGTCGGTTGGTAGGGTACGACCGGTACACCTCAAAAGTCGCTTATGAATGCTTGGGCAGGGTCTATAACCTGGTCCGGCTGTATATTAACTTCTTCCAGCCTACAATGAAGCTGGTAGACAAGACCAGAAATGGAGCGAAAGTACACAATGTCTACGAGACTGCTCAGACGCCTTATCAACGTCTGCTGCAGTCTGCCGTCCTCAGCGAGGGCAAGCGGGCAGAGCTGGCAGCTACTTACCGCGGATTGAACCCGGTGCTGCTCCTAAAGCAGGTCAACGGCAATCTGGAACAACTGTGGCGGCTGGCTGACCGCCTCCCAGTTCGGTCCTTCAGCTGAAGGATGACGCAACCAGGAGGTCTTCGGTAACAGTTTAATTTGACGCAATACGTAGCAATAGTGTGAAATCCTAATCTCTAAATCCTAAGCACTAAACAAGTTCAAAATCCCAATGCTCAAAACGTACCCCAAAACTCGGAGCCGTGTTTCCACACACTACGACTTATGACGGTGTTTTGGTCATTCGAATTTTGAGCATTTGGGCATTGTTTAGGATTTCGTGCTTAGGATTTAGGATTCATACCCCACTGGAAGCTGGGGCGTCTAAGAGGGGTCACAACCTGGACTGTATCAAAAGCTGGGGCATCTAAGAGGGGCGCTAGCCCCTCTTAATTCTTTCTTCCCCCTCTCCTTCCCAAGGAGAGGGACTGAACACTATGGGAAGCTACGTGTGCTCATTAGCGCAGAAATCCGCGAACACAAATTGGATGGGCAGACGCTCTTCCTAGCATGAGTTCACGAAAATAGCTTGACCTACTGGGTGCTTGAGTCAGCCTTAAGGAATACAGGATATAGTCTATCGTGACTTTGAAATCCGCCTAGTTCGAGTCCCTACGGCAAGTTGGGCGGTCTCGAACGTGCGACCACCTGATTAAAAGTCATGCTGACGATTTTCCGATTTTCAGGTGGTTTTCGAAGCTGGAACCGATCGAAAATCTATTCAGTTTTCAAAGTGTCAGGTTGACATTGCCTGAAAAATTAGGTGGACAACCCCTCTAAAAACACCGATGGCTCCGGATTTCCAGAGCCATTAAAATATTATCACTACCGTAGACTCTTGTCAAGGGGATTGTTCTTGCTTTAAATTGTATTCACTAATCGGTTGAACAATACAAGCAACTGTTCAACTGTATAAAGTATCGGACTCGCGTTCAGAGTCCCATAATGCCGGAACAGAGAAATCTGGATTCCCTGGGCGTCTTCCACTGGTTTGCTTTCGCACTTCCATTCTTAGTACTTTGACGCGCCAATCTCCTCCATCTTGCCGGTGACCATAAAGACAACTCTCTCGCAGATGTTGGTGACACGGTCGGCACTGCGTTCCAGGTTATGGGCGACCCAGATGAGGCGGGTCGCTCTCGTGATGGTGCGGCCATCTTCCGCCATAAAGGTAATGAGCTCACGGAAGACTTGATCGTAGAGCGAGTCAATCTCATCGTCCTCTTTGGCAATCTGCTTGGCCGCGGCCATGTCACGGTTAATGAAGGCGTCCAGACCGCGGTGCAGCATATTGGCAGTCTTTTCGGCCATCCGCGGCAGGTCAATCAGTAGTTTCAATGGCGGCTCGTCGCCAATCAGGATGACGACGCGGCCGATGCCGGTTGCATAGTCGCCGATGCGCTCCAGCTCGGTGATGACATTGAGAACGCTAACGATGGTGCGCAGGTCGCTCGCCATCGGCTGCTGGGTAGCAATCAGCTGGATGCATTTTTCCTCGATTTCGAATCGCTTTTCATTGACTTTGGCGTCCTCGGTAATGACTTGCTTGGCCAAGTCGATGTTGCGGTTCTTCAGCGCGTCTATTGAGCGGAGGATAGCTTTCTCTACCATACTCCCCATCGCCAGAATGTCGTCCTGATTTCCATCGCCAGACCTCCTTATCGCTCTAACCGAAGCGACCACTAAAACCCCTTTTTGAAGCTAATTGCCCCCTCTATTTAACATAACTTTCTCCGCCCGGCGCCGAAAATAGCACCTGATTCGACAACTTTTTTGGAGGCGCAAGATGGGCAAACCACTCATGAGCTATGGCCGCCTGACCGAATGTTACGTGCTGTGCGGCTACGGCTGAAGGTAGCTACTTAGGCGATATACTGGGAAACGTCTTGCGTGACACTACTTGGACTTGGCCTCGGACAGCTTGGGCTTGGTGGCAGCTTCATTTATCTGTCGTGCCGGGTGGCCCTGAGCGCCATAGTCTTTCAACGGCCTGAGCTCCCGCATCTTGTCGAGCTGGTTCCGTTTCTTCAGGCGCTCGTATATCATTATCCAGGCGCAGTTGCGGTCGGTGCTGGTCTCGCACTTGCCGTTCTTGTAGCCGCCGCAGGGGCCGTTGACCAGGCTCTTTGCGCACATCGTCATCGGGCAGATGCCGGCGTAGTCGGCCAGCAGGCAGTTGCCGCAGGCGCGGCACTTCTCCAGCCAGGTGCCTTCGTCCGCCGTGATGCCGATAAAGCGAGTGTTCAATGCCGGGAGCACCGTCATTGGCTCCAGAAGCTCGGCCATAAGCTGGACGCCGGCGCCGCACGCCATCGATAGTACCGCGTCATACTGCTTTGCCTTCTCCATTATTGGCTCGATGAACTCTCTATCGCACTGGCGCTGGATGGTGATTTCGCCAATCTCGACCTCGGCGCCATCGGCCTTGTTGACCATTCTCAGCTGTGTCGCCAGCAGGCCGACCTCTTTCTCCCCCCCGGCCTGGCAGACGCTGACGCAGGTGCCGCAGCCGAGCACGAGCAACTTCTTCTGGCCCTTGACCTTTTCCTTTATCTCATCAAACGGTTTTCTTTCGGCAACTATCATGGCTTCACTCTCTCCTTCTTCAGGCGACTGGGACCCAGGCGCTTGGCTCTTTCCGTCATCTCGTTGCAGGCGGCGGCAAACTTGGTCGCGTCAGAAGCGCCCAGGTTAAACATCTCGATACGCTCAGGCTCAATGCCGACTTCTTTCAGCAGCTTCTTGGCCTGTTCTACTTTCTTTTTCGCTCTCAGATTTCCTTCCAGGAAATGGCAATCGCCTTCCTCTCAGCCAGCGACAAAGGCGGCATCAGCGCCTTCTTCAAAAGCCTTGAGCAAATGGAGCGTGTCCACCTTTCCGGTGCACATCAGCTTCACGATGCGCACGTTGGGCGAATACTCGAGACGCATCGAGCCGGCCAGATCCGCCGCCGAATAAGCGCAGTAGTGACAGCAGAAGCCGACCACCTTTGGCTCGTTGTTTTCGGTCATCGTCATCTCCTTTCTCACTAATGGGCACACAGCACGCTAATCTTGGCCGTTACCTGGTCGTCAGAGTAGTGCTGTAACTTAATCGCTTTACGCGGGCAGAGGCTGGCGCAGATACCGCAGCCTTGGCAGGCCGCCGCCTCAATCTGGGCAACGCCTTCGTTGTTTATCCTGGGCACGTCAAAGGGGCAGGAGCGCACGCACGTGAGGCAGGCAACGCACTTGTCCGCGTCCACCACCGAGACGATGCCGCCCACCATAAGATAGGGCTTAGAGAGAACGGTCACCGCCCGCGATACCGCCCCGCGCGCCTGGACAATCGACTCCGAGACCGACTTCGGCGAGTGGGCCAGCCCGCAAAGGTACATCCCGTCGTTGATGAAGTCCAGCGGGCGCAGTTTCATATGGGCTTCCATGAAGAACTTGTCCTGGGTGAGGGGCAGCTTCAGGGTGCGGGCAAATTTCTCGACGCCTTCCGGCGGACGGATGGCGGCGCTCAGCACCACCAGGTCCGGCTCAAGCGAGATGTCCGCGCCGAGCATTGAGTCGAACACGTTTACCTTCAGCTTGCCGTTTTCCTGGCTGACCTCGGGCTTTTTCTCCAGCTCATAGCGGATGAAAGTCACCCCTTTGTTGCGGGCTTCGCGGTAGAGGAGCTCATTCATGCCGTAGGTGCGGATATCGCGATAGAGGACATAGACTTCCGCGTCTGGGTTCTGCTCTTTCAGCTTGAGGGCGTTGGTGACCGCCTGGGTGCAGCAAACGCGACTGCAATACATATGCTCGCCCTCGCGCGAGCCGACGCACTGTATCATAACCACCGAGTTCAGTTTCTTGATGCCCACATCCTCAGCTATTTTCTTTTCCAGCTCGAGCTGGGTGAGCACTTTATCGCTCTTGCCGTAGAGATACTCGGTGGGCTTGTACTCCGTGCCGCCAATGGCGACGATGACCGCGCCGTGCTCAATCGACTTTGGTCCGGCGGGAGTGGCCAACTCCGTGGTGTAGTTGCCAATGAATCCGGAGAAGCTCTTGACCTCGGAGTTGACATAAACGGTAAGCTTCGGCTCTTCGAAAACCTGTTTCAGCAGGGAAGCGAGCAAGGCCCGTGGGTCGCCGCCGCCGGCCGTGTAGTGGATGCGCCGTAGATTGCCGCCCAGCTCCTTCTCTTTTTCCACCAGGACGGTCTCATAACCCTGCCGCGCCAGCTCCAGGGCGGCGGTCATCCCGGATAGTCCCCCGCCGATGACCAGCCCCCGCCGCTTGATATCCACCCGCGACTCACGGAGCGGCGATAGGGTGGCGGCGCGGGCGACCGCCATCCGGACCAGGTCCTTGGCTTTATCGGTCGCTTCTGGCATGTGGGTGGCATGCACCCAAGAGCACTGGTCCCTGATATTGGCCATATCGAAGAGGTACTTGTTCAGGCCGCCTTCGCGGATGGTGTCCTGGAAGAGCGGCTCGTGGGTGCGCGGGCTGCAGGAAGCCACCACCACGCGGTTCAGTCCCTTCTCTTTGACGGCATTGATAATCTTAATCTGCGTGTCCGTGGAGCAGGTATACAGGTTCTCTTCGACGTGGACGACGTAGGGGAGGGTGCGGGCGTACTCCGCCACACCGGGCACGTCGACGACGCGGGCAATGTTGGCGCCGCAGCGGCAGACAAAGACCCCGACTCGCGCTTCTTGTTCGTTTGTTTCCGTCTCGGGCGGGTACTCTTTGGTCTTGACCATCGTGCCGCGGGCTTCGGCAATATCCTGCGAGGCGAGACAGGCGGCGCTGCTGGCGCTCATCACCGATTCCGGAATATCCATCGGCGCGCCAAAAGCGCCGGCGACATAGACGCCGTCGCGCGAGGTGATATTGGGCGCCAGCTCTTCCGTCCGGCAGAAACCGAACCGGTCCAGCGCGATGCCGAGCTTCTCGGACAGTCCCTTCGTGCTCGCCGACGGCTGGAGACCTACGGAAAGCACGACCATATCGAACTCTTCCGGGACTTTCTCGCCGTCTTTGCCGAGGTATTCCAGAAGCAGGTTCTTGGTCTGCTGCCGCTCTTTGACCGCAGATGGGATGCTCTTGACATAACGGATGCCAAACTTGTTCTTGGCCGACTCGTAATATCGCTCAAAGCCCTTGCCGAATGCCCTCAGGTCGTTATAGAAAATTGTCGGCTGAATGGCGTTCTCATGCTCGCGAGCGATAATCGCCTCTTTTGTGGCATACATACAGCAGACGGAAGAGCAGTAGTCTCTGCCGCAGGTCTCATCCCGCGAGCCGACGCACTGTATCCAGGCAATTTTCACCGGGTGCTTGCCGTCAGACGGGCGCAGCACCTTGCCCTGGAAGGGGCCCGAGGCGGACAGGATGCGCTCAAACTCGGTGCTGGTGACCACGTTGGGCATCCGGCCATAGCCGTACTCCCCTTTGATTCGGGCGTCGAACGGTTCAAACCCCGGCGCCAGCACCACGGAACCGACCTCAACTTCAATGGTTTTGCCGGTCATGGTATGGTCGATGGCTTTCGCCTGGCAGACGGTCACGCACTGCAGACATTCACTGCACAGACCGCAGTCGAGGCACCTCTCCGCTTCTTTACGGGCGGCCTCTTCAGTGAGCGTCGCCTCCATCTCGTCAAAGCTGGCGACCCTTCTGTCCAAGGCAATCCTGGCGGCGTGCAGGCGCGCCTTCTTCTGGTGCTTTCCTTCCGGCAGGGGGGCCGGGTCTT
>JBGOXU010000008.1:0-13410 GCA_041479305.1 Dehalococcoidia bacterium | reverse complement strand
GTTCGGCGCCGTGCTCGACTCGACTCTCGACCGTCTGGGAGAGGTAGCGGTCCTGCTCGGCATTCTGGTGACTTATGCTCAGTCGGGGTCGGTGACCGGCATCCTGCTGACGGGACTGGCTCTGCCCGGCTCGCTGCTGGTGAGCTATCTCCGCGCCCGCGCCGAGGCTATCAGCCTGGACTGCAAGGTCGGTCTCTTTACCCGCACCGAACGCGTCGTCATTGTCTCGCTGGGGCTGCTGTTCAGCCGGGTCGATTACGCGCTGATTGCCGCCCTGGCTATCATCGTGTTTTTCAGTTTTCTCACGGTTGTCCAAAGACTGCTTTACATCTGGCAGCAAACTAAGGTTAAATAGCATCCGGGCATCCCAATTATATGTAACTTGAGGGGAGGACGTATGCCAGTCATCGCAATCATCGGTGGTCACTGGGGAGACGAAGGCAAAGGTAAGATAGTCGACCTGCTGGCCGGAAAAGCCCACATGGTGGTGCGCTTCTCCGGCGGCGATAACGCCGGCCATACCGTGGTCAACCAGTTCGGCGAGTTCAAACTGCACCTGGTGCCTTCCGGCATCTTTTCCCCCCGCGCCACCTCCGTCATCGGCAACGGGACGGTCATCAATCCCAAAGTCTTGCTGGCAGAAATCGAAGATGTCAAGAAGAGAGGCATTGATACCTCCCGGCTGGTCATCAGCGACCGCGCCCACGTGGTGATGCCCTACCACCTGCTGCTCGATGGGCTGGAGGAGGAGCAAAAGGGCGACAAAGCCATCGGGACGACGCGCAAGGGCATCGGTCCCGCCTTCTCCGACAAGATTGCCCGGCTGGGCATACGTATGGGCGACCTCCTGGACAAAGCCTCCTTCAAAGACCGCCTGCACACTATCCTGTCCCACAAGAATACCATTTTGACCAGAGTTTACGGTATGTCCGCGCTCTCTGAGGACGCTGTCTACGCGGATTACACCGAATACGGCCAGTGTCTTGCCCCCTACATCAAGGACACCATTCCTATTCTGGAGGAAGCGCTGAAGCGCCATGATGTCATTTTGCTCGAGGGGGCGCAGGGGACACTGCTCGACCCCGACTTTGGCACCTATCCCTGTGTTACCTCCTCGTCCCCGATGTCAGGCGGCGGCTGCACGGGGTCGGGCTTAAGCCCGAAGGACATCACGACCATCCTGGGCGTGTTTAAGGCCTACACCACCCGCGTCGGCGCCGGACCGATGCCCACCGAGCTTAAGGATGACATCGGCAACCTGATTCGGGAGCGGGCGCACGAGTACGGCACCACCACCGGCCGGCCCCGCCGCTGCGGCTGGTTTGACGCCGTCGCCGGACGGTTCAGCTCCCGCATCAACGGCTTCACCCAAACGGCAATCACCCGACTCGACGTCCTGGACGGACTGCCCTCTCTCAAGATATGTGTCTCCTATAAGATTGGCGATAGGAAAATCGATTACTTCCCGGCGAACCCGGCCCTGCTGGAAAAATGCCAGCCCGTCTACGAGGAGCTGTCCGGCTGGACGGGCCCAATCAACAACATCACCGACTTCAAGAAGCTGCCGGCAGAGGCGCGCCGCTATGTCGCCCGGCTGGAAGAGCTGACTGCCTGCCCGGCAAGCATCATCTCGGTGGGTCAAGCCCGGGAGCAGACAATCTTTAAGATGAAGGTGTATTAGGGGAGAGAGTGAAGGAAGTGAGACCATGGATTACCAAGAAGCGGGGCATCTAAGAGGGGCGCTAGCCCCTCTTCAATTAATTCTCCTCCTTCCCTTCTCAAGGGAAGGAGGCCAGGGGTTCACCCTGAAGGATTCACCCAGAAGGGTTCAGTTCTGGTGACATCACTGGAACCACCCTGAAGGGGATAGGTTCTCCCCAAGCCAAAACCAAAGGAGGAAGCAAATGCCAGAGCCGAGAAAAGAATCTTTAGCCACCAGAGAAGAGCACCAGAAGTACGTTACCCAGTGGAAGAACGAGCCGTTTGTCAGCCTAGGGCCTGGCCTGAAATTCCACGTTGTCACCGCGGAGCGGATGACCGCCATCTTCACCGAGCTTGAGCCGAACGCGATGGTGCCCTACCACAAGCACGAGCCAGAACAGCTCCTGATTGTCACCGGCGGCGATGGCGAGCAGGTGCTCTACGGCAAGCGCTTCCCGGTCAAACCCGGCGATGTGATGGTCGTCCCCGGCAATGAAGAGCACGCGCTATACGTGGGCCCGAAGGGCATCAACACCATTGAGGTTTTCTCCCCGCCCAGGCGCGACTACGAAGCCAAGCTCGCCGAAGTCAAGAAACAACTGAAGAAGTAGTCTTCGAACGCTGTTGTCATTCCGAGGAAGCGAAGCGACCGAAGAATCCGTAGCCCCGGGAAACGGATTCTTCGCCTGCGGCTCAGAATGACTTAAGGGCAAAACAAAAGGGGGGCGCTTAGCGCCCCCCTTCGTTCTTTCTCAGTCTTTTTCCGTACTACACCGGCAGGTCAATCTTGTAGTTTTTCAGCGTCTCTTTGATGGCGTTGGCCGTCTTCTCGTCCGGCTCGACGAGGGGCAGTCGCGGCTTGCCCACGTTGAAGCCAACATAATTCAGCGCAAACTTCACCGGGATGGGGTTGGCGACCAGGAACAGCGCATTAACCAGCGGCAGGAGCTTCAGGTGAATGCTGGCGGCCTTTGCCACGTTGCCGGCGACAAAGCTGTCAATCATCTCCTTGATTTGTTTGCCCACCAGCATTGACGCCACGCTGATGATGCCGTAGCCGCCCAGCGCCAGAATCAGGAAAGTATCGTTATCGTTGCCGCTCCAGACGGTGAAGTCCTTCCGGGCGTTGGCGATGATTTTGCCAATCTGGTCGAAGTTGCCGCTGGCTTCTTTGATGCCGATGATATTATCAATCTGGCTGAGTTTGATGACGGTCTCGGCGGCGATGCTGGTCACAGTCCGCGCCGGCACATCGTAAAGAATGCAAGGTAGCTTCGTGCTCTGGGCAATCGTCTTGAAATGCTGGTAGAGACCATCCTGGGTCGGCTTGTTATAGTAAGGGACGACCATCAGGCAGGCGTCCACGCCAATTTTCTCGGCTTCCCTGGTCAGCTCGACGCTCTCGGCGGTATTGTAGTTGCCTGTGCCGGCGATGACCGCCCCCCGCTCCCCCACCACCGCCTTGATGTCCTTGAACAGACGTAGCTTCTCCTCGTGCGAGAGCGTGGGCGATTCGCCGGTCGTCCCGCCGACCAGGATGCCATCGCTCCCCGAGTTGAGCAAAGCCGTCGCAAATTTCTTCGCCTGCGCATAGTTTACTTCGCCCTTCTCATCGAAGGGCGTTGCCATGGCCGTGATGAGTCTGCCCACCTTCTTCATTTCGCTACCTCCTGGGACTCAGCCAGTCCCGTTTAATCATTTCTTCAACAATCTGGACGGCATTAAGCGCCGCCCCCTTGCGCACATTATCGACGACCAGCCACAGCACAAGCCCATTGGGGTGGGAAATATCCCGCCGTATCCGGCCGACAAAAACGTCATCAAATCCGACTACCGCCCAGGGGTGGGGATAAAGGCTGATGGTGGGGTCGTCCTGGATTTTTACGCCCACTGCCTGGACCAGAATCCGCTCGGCATCATCGGTCAGCATGGGATGGGTGAACTCAACATTAACGGAACTGCAGTGCCCGGTGTAGACCGGCACGCGCACGCAGGTGGCCGATATGGCCATGTCACCGGCGTGCATCACCTTTCTCGTTTCCTTGACTATCTTCCACTCTTCCCGGGTGTAGCCGTCATCGAGAAAAACGTCTATCTCCGGCAGGACGTTGAAGGCAATCTGATGCGGGTAGATGTGAGGGATGGCCGCCTCCCCCTCCAGCACTTGCTTCGCCTGGACCGTCAGCTCTTCAATGGCGAGGGCATTTGTCCCGGACACCGACTGGTACGTGGACAGGACAATACGCTTGATGGGGTTAGCTTTATGTAAAGGATGAAGCGCCACGGCCAGCTTGATGGTGATGCTGTTCGGTGTAGCCACCAGTCCCCGGTGGCCCTTGATATCCTCGACATTGACCTCTGGCACCACCAGCGGGATGTCCTGCTCCAGCCGGTAAGCGGCGCTGTTATCGATGACTACCGTGCCGGATTGCAGAGCATGGGGGACGAAATAGCGGCTGACCTCAGAGCCGGCGCAGAAGAAGGCGATATCGACTCTCTTAAAGGAATCGACGGCGACCTCTTCAACTTCGATGTCCTCGTGCCGGACGATGAGCTTGCGGCCCGCCGTGTGGTCGGCCGCCAAGAGACGAATCGAGCTCAGGGGGAAGTTGCGCTGAAGCAGGATTTTGACGAACTCCTGCCCAACGAGCCCGGTGGCCCCGACGATGGCAACCCTGTAACCTTTCAACTTTGCCTCACAAGCCGAGCAAAGCATCCAGACCGTAGGTTAACCCCTGGCGCTTGACCACTTCCCTCACCGCCCGCAACACGCCCGGCATATAGCACTCGCGATTGATAGTATCATGGCGGATGCTGAGTGTCTGCCCAGCCGTCCCGAAGAGCACTTCCTGGTGCGCCATCATCCCGGGCAGTCGGACGCTGTGAATGGTGATGCCCTCCAGCGATTGTCCGCGGGCGGCGAAAGCCTCTTTTTCCGGCGGGCGCGTGAACGGCTTACCCCGCGCCGCCACCATCTGCCGGGCCGTGAGCAGGGCGGTCCCGGAAGGCGCATCGGCTTTTAGGTGGTGATGCAGTTCGATGATTTCAGCGTAATCGAAATACTTGGCGGCAATCTTGGCGAGGTGCATCATCAGGACAGCGCCCAAAGCAAAGTTCGGCGCGGCCACCACCCCGACACCATTAGCCGTGGCGAGGCGGCCGATTTCCTCCAGGTTTTCCCTGGTCATACCCGTCGTGCCGATGACCATCGCCACCTTGTGCGGGGCCGCCACCCTAACCGCCGTCATCGTGGCAGAAGCGCTGGAAAAATCGACAATGACGTCAGGCTGATACTTGGTCAGGATATCTTCAACGCTGGTGGAGCAGGGCACCGTCCCCGAGCCGTCGGGCAGAGTAATAAATGCGCCGGGCACTTTGATATCGATGGCGCCCACGAGTTGCATATCTGGTTCGTGGGAGACGGCTTTGACGACTTCCTGCCCCACCCTTCCCATCGCACCCTGTACTGCTACCTTAATTGGCTTCATTGCTCACCACCTCAGGTAATTCAGTATTCTAGAAGGCTCACGGTTTCTCTTATAAAGGGCGGTCTCGACGAGGCGGCCGGTCCGAGGAGTCCCGTCGGTCGCGGAACGGGAAGGGACGGCGCGGCTCCCGCGTATCCTGCCGGGGCGGCCCGGCGTGGGCGTCCTTTTCGCCGGCGCCATGAAGCCCGGAAATCTTCTCGAAAGTGGCCCGCCGCGATAGGTTGATTCGGCCCTGGTTATCAATACCGACGACTTTAACCATGACCTCGTCGCCCACCTTGACCACGTCCTCCACCTTGCCGACGCGGTAGTCGGCCAGCTCGCTGATGTGCACCAGTCCCTCTCTGCCGGGCAGGAACTCCACCATCGCCCCGAAGTCAAAGAGGCGGCTGACTTTGCCGGTGTAGATGCTGCCCACCTCCACCTCTTTGGTCATGTTCTCAATAATCTCGATTGCCTTCTGGGCGGCGGCGGCGTCCGGTGAGCCGATGATGACGGTGCCGTCATCCTGAATATCGATGTCGGTCTTGGTCTCCTCGATAATCGAGCGTATGGTCTTGCCGCCCGTGCCGATGACGGTGCCAATCTTCTCCGGGTTAATCTGTATCTTGTACATTCGCGGCGCATATTTGCTCATCTCGGGCCGCGGGGCGCTGAGCGCCTGGTTCATTTTATCCAGGATTAACATCCGGGCATCGTGGCTCTGCGCGATTATCTTATCGACCATGTCGAGGGTGATGCCCTTGATTTTAATATCCATCTGGAGCGCCGTGACGCCGTCTTTGGTGCCGGCGACCTTGAAGTCCATATCGCCGTAGGCATCCTCCAGCCCTTCGATATCGGTGAGAATGGTGTAACTGCCGTCTTCGCCGGTGACCAGTCCCATGGCGATGCCGCTAACGGCTTTGGACACCGGAACGCCGGCATCCATCAGGGCCAGACTGCCCGCGCAGGTGCTGCCCATCGAGGTGCTGCCAGAAGAGCTAAGGACTTCGGAGACGAGGCGAATAGTATAAGGGAAAGCCTCTTCCGAAGGCAATACCGCCGATAGCGCCCGGTCGACGAGAGCGCCGTGCCCAATTTCGCGCCGGCTGGTAGAGCCGAGACGCTTGACCTCACCGCTGGAGAATGGTGGGAAGTTATAGTGGTGAATGAAGCGGCGGGTCTCTTCAATGCCCAGACCGTCAAGCTTTTGGGCTTCCCGGGTAGAGCCAAGGGTGGTGATGGTCAAGACCTGGGTCTGGCCGCGAGTGAACAGAGCCGAGCCGTGAGTGCGCGGCAACAGCCCCACCTCACAGCTAATCGGACGCACTTCAGTCAGACCGCGACCGGTGAGGCGGCGGCCCGCCAAGATTGACTTCCTGACCTCGGCTTTTGACCTGGCTTCAAATACCGCGAGGGCTTCTTCCTCGGCAAACTTATCTTTCAGCGCCGCAGTGAGCTCAACCTTCAAAGCGTCAAGAGCTTCCTCCCGCGGTCCTTTGTCCGAATGGCTTAGCGCCGGCGCCAGCCTATCGCCCAGGACGGAGGCTACGGCGGATTCCAGCTCGGCGTTCACTTCCTTCTTGGTCAGCTGGGGCTTGGGCTTGGTGCAGCACTGCCGGAGCTGTTCCAGCACCTTGATGACTTCCAGATTGGCTTCAAAGCCAAACTTGATGGCCCTGGGCATCAGGTCTTCAGGCAGTTCCTTGGCTCTGGCTTCCAGCATGACGATTTTTTCCTTGGTGCTGGCGACCACCAGGTCTAACTGACTTGAGTCCAACTGTTGCAGAGTGGGGTTAACCACAAACTCGTTATTGATATAGCCAATCCTGATGGCGGCTACGGGGTCGCTAAAGGGGACGTCCGAGATGAGGAGGGCGGCCACGGCGCCGGTCACCGCCAGAACATCCGGGTCGTTTTCCTGGTCGGCGGAAAGGACGGTGGCGATTATCTGAATTTCGCGGCGCCACTCCTTGGGCAGGAGCGGCCGGATGGGCCGGTCGGCAAGGCGGCAGGCCAGGACGGCTTCCTCGCTGGGACGGCCTTCGCGGCGGATGAAACCGCCCGGGATTTTACCGGCGGCATAAAGCCTCTCCTCGTAATCGATTGTCAGGGGGACAAAATCCATCCCCCCCTCATCCCGCTCTCTCCCAACTGTGGCGGTCACCAAGACTACTGTGTCGCCGTAGCGGACGGTTACCGCCCCACCTGCCTGCTCGGCAAGCTTCCCCGTCTCAATGGTAAGTTTCCTGCCACCAAGGGTACATTCAAAAGATTGCATTAACTACTCTTTCTCAACCGAAGCGCTACTTGCGCAGACCAAGTCGGCTTATCAGCTTGTTATAGCGGCCAATATCCTCTCGACTCAGGTAGCTCAAGAGTTTCCGGCGGTGCCCGACGAGTTTGAGCAAGCCGCGCTGGGCACCAAAATCATGGCGGTGCCCCGCCATATGATTGGTCAACTCCTTTACCCTCTCGGTAAGAACGGCCACCTGGATTTCGGTGGAACCGGAGTCCTTATCGTGCAGACGGTAGTTACCCATGATTCCCTGCTTGGTTTCTTTATCCAACACTACACCTCACTGACTTAATGGTCGTTAATTTGACAGAATTATAACACAACTGCCCGATGTCTGTAAACTGAGGCACGGGAGCGCCCCCTGACCGCGGCGAATGTAAGAAACAGGGCGTTTAACCTATGAAAAACGGGGCAATTGACAATTGTTTTCTCGGTAGTTTATACTATAATCTAGTAATGAAACAGGCTCATTCTGGGGCAAGACAAAGCTCTTTGCCCCGTTTTTTTTGTGCGCGAAATTCCTGGACGTGAGCCTTAGAGGTAAACACATAGACAGGGAGGTAATATGGAGCTAAGCCGAAGAGATTTTTTGAAGGCCTCCGGAGCCGGACTGGGTGGCGTTTTTCTCCTCGGGGCGCTCAAACCGGAAGCGGCCCGAGCGGCCCAGAGAGTCCTACCCCTCAGAAAGAAGAGAGGCGAAACGACCACTATCTGCCCTTACGATGGGTCGGGCTGTGGTTTTATCGTCGATGTGCAGGACGGCCGGGTGGTCAACATTGAAGGCGACCCCGACCATCCCATCAACCGCGGCGCCGGTTGTGCCAAAGGCGCCTCGCTCCGCCAGCTCTCCGCCGATAACCCCTGGCGGCTGAGCAAAGTCCTCTACCGCGCGCCGGGCGGGACGGCCTTCGAAGAAAAGTCCTGGGACTGGGCAATCACCGAGATTGCCCGCCGCGTCAAGAAGACCCGGGACGCCAACTTCGTCGAAAAAGACGCCAAAGGCAACACGGTCAACCGCAATGAAGTCATCGCCAATATCGGGGGCGCCGCGCTTGACAATGAAGAGTGCTACCTCCTGTCCAAGTTTGCCCGCTCGCTGGGCATCGTCTATCTGGAACATCAGGCCCGTCTTTGACATTCCCCCACTGTCGCCAGTTTGGCGCAAAGTTTCGGTCGCGGGGCAATGACCAACCACTGGAATGACCTCGCCAACGCCGATTGCATTCTCGCTATCGGCGGCAACCCCGCTGAGAACCACCCCGCCGCTTTTGGCCACATCACCGTTGCCCAGGAGCGGGGCGGCAAGCTCATCAGCGTCGACCCGCGGTTCACCAGAACATCAGCCAAGGCTGACCTTTACGCTCCACTACGGTCAGGCACGGACATCGCTTTCATCGGTGGCATGATTAAATACATCCTTGATGACATCGAAAAGAACCCGGCCAACTACAACCTGACCTATATCACGGAGTACACCAACGCCGCCTATCTCATCAATACCGGCTTCAAGGGACCCGCCGAACTCGAAGGACTGTTCTCCGGGTATGTCGGCGCTGCCAATGAGACTGACGCCACCAAGAGGCGCTACGATAAGGCTACCTGGCAGTACCAGCTCGATGATAAGGGCATTGCCAAGAAGGACAAGACTCTCAAAGACCCGAGCTGTGTCTTCCAACTGCTCAAGAAGCACTTCTCACGCTACACGCCGGAGAAAGTGAACAGTATCTGCGGCACACCTAAAGACCTGTTCCTGGAGGTCTGCAAAACTTATGCCGAAACCGGCAAACCGGGTAAAGCTGGAACCATAATTTACGCCATGGGCACCACCCAGCACACCAATGGCGCTGAGAATATCCGCGCCTACTCCATCCTCCAGTTGCTCCTGGCGAATATCGGGGTGGCGGGGGGCGGCATCAACGCGGCGCGCGGCGAGTCCAACGTCCAGGGCTCCACCGACTACGCCCTCCTCTTCGATACGCTCCCTGGTTACCTGGGAATGATTCAGGACGTGGACACCTCCCTGGCAAAATACCTGGAGCGGCTTACCCCCAAGAACAACGACCCCAAGAGCGCCAACTGGCTGCAGAACTACCCCAAGTACATCACCAGCCTGCTCAAAGCGTGGTACGGCGATGCCGCCAAGAAGGAAAACGACTTCGGCTTCCACTCCCTGCCCAAGCTGGAAGCCGGCAAGAACTACTCCTGGATTGCCATGTTCGAAGAGATGGCCGCCGGCAAAATCAAGGGGATGCTGTGCTGGGGACAGAACCCGGCGGTGGGTGGCGCCAATACAAACATGGAGCGCGACGCGCTGGGCAAGCTCGATTGGCTGGTGGCTTCCGACCTCTGGCATACCGAGACCTGTAACTTTTGGAAGCGCCCCGGCGTCGACCCCACCAAAATCAACACTGAAGTCTTCGTTCTGCCCGCCCTGGGCTCTTTTGAGAAGGAAGGCAGTATTACCAACAGCGGCCGCTGGATGCAGTGGCGCTACAAGGCGGCCAAAGGTCCCGGCGATGCTGAGGACGACCTCTGGATGGTCAACAAGCTCATGCTTAAACTGAAGGAGCTTTATGCCAAAGAGGGCGGACCCAACGCTGATGCCATCACCAAAATGGACTGGAACTATGGAGACCCGCCTGACGTCCATAAGGTCGCCAAGGAAATCAACGGCTACGACCTGGCTACCGGAAAACTGATGGCTGGCTTTGCCGCCCTCAAGGACGATGGCACCACCTCCTGCGGCAACTGGATTTACTCCGCCAGCTACACCGAGGACGGCAATATGTCTGCCCGCCGCGACCCCACCCCGGACCAGTTTAACGTCGGGTTATATCCCAAGTGGGCGTGGAGCTGGCCGGTCAACCGCCGCATTATCTACAACCGCGCCTCTGTCGACCTTAATGGCGAGCCGTGGGACAAGGAGCACCCAGTCATCAAGTGGAATCCTACCAAAGGCGGAACCGGAGGATGGGATGGCGATGTGGTGGACGGCAACTACCCGCCCATGGCCATCGACCCGGAAAAGACGAAGTACCCCTTTATCATGACGGCTGAGGGTGCCGCCCGCTTTTTCGCGCAGGGTATGACCGACGGTCCAATGCCGGAGTTCTACGAGCCGTGGGAAAGCCCGATAGACAACCCGATGTCTAAACAGCAGAACAATCCCATCTTCCGTATCTGGCGACCTGCCGAGCAGGGCAAACCGGACAAATTCCCCATCGTCTGCACCACCTACCGCGTCTGCGAGCACTGGCAGGCCGGTCAGATGACCCGCAACCTGCCCTGGGTGGTCGAAATGATGCCCGAACCGTTCATTGAAATCAGCGAAGAGCTGGCAGCTGAAAAGGGCATCGCCAACGGTGAAAAAGTAACTGTCGAGTCGGCGCGCGGCAGTGTCAAGATGGTGGCCGTGGTGACCAAACGCTTCAAGCCGTTCCAGATGAACGGCAAGGTAGTCCACGAAATCGGTATGCCGTGGCACTGGGGCTACACCGGACTATCCACCGGCGATAGCGCCAACCAGTTGACGCCCCACGTCGGTGACGCCAACACGATGATTCCGGAATACAAGGCATTCCTCGTGAATGTTCGGAAGGCTTAGCGGAGGTAAAGATGGCCGAGAAAGCGATTTTATACGACCCGAACCGGTGCACCGCCTGCCGCGGCTGTCAGGCCGCCTGCAAGCAGTGGAACGAGAACAACGAGTCTATCCCCACCATAGAAAATGGGGTCAAGTCCCGGATGACCGGCAGCTACGAGAATCCCCCTGACCTCTCCCCGCAGACGTGGCTCAAGATGGAGTTCCGCGAGCAGGACACCAACGGCAAATTGAGCTGGCTTTTCACCCGCCGCGCCTGTATGCACTGCACCAACGCTGGCTGTGTCATCGTCTGCCCCACCAAGGCCGTCTACCATCATGAGCTCGGCTTTGTCGCCTACAACAAGGACATCTGCACCGGCTGCGGCTACTGCGTAGAAGCCTGTCCCTTTGACGTCCCGCGCTACACCCGCAACCTGCTCACCGGCATCGCCGTGATGGACAAGTGCACTTTCTGCACCACTCCCAGCCTGGACCGCATTGCCCAGGGATGGGAACCGTCCTGCGTCAAGACCTGCCCGCCTAAGGCGCTCCAATACGGCGACCGGGAGGCGATGGTGACGGAGGGGAAGAAGAGAATCGCCACCCTCCAGGGCAAAGGCTACAAGAATGCCTATCTCTATGGCGAAAAGGAACTTCAGGGCTTGCATTTGCTCTACGTCCTGAATGATACCCCCGCCGCCTTTGGCCTGCCGACCAGCCCCAGAGTCCCCGGAATATCAGTCGCCTGGCAGCAGGCAATTCAGCCTCTGGGCTGGGCGCTGGGTGGTATGACCATTCTCGGCCTGGGCCTCAACTACATCGTTGCCCGGGCGAACGTAATCAAAGAGAAGGAGAAGAAAGAAGATGCTGCGGGAAGTAGAAAGGTATAGAAAGCCGACTCGTATTCTGCACTGGATTCATGCCGGTGCTTTCATCGTCCTGCTCCTCACCGGACTGGTGCTGTTCCTGCCGGCGCCCATCTCACTGCTAGCTCAGGACAGCTGGACCAGGCTAATTCATCGCATCGCTGCGGTCATTTTCGTCGCCATTCCGCTCTGGTATATCGTGACCAACTGGAAAGCCACAGTTAAGAGTGTAAAGGAAGCCTTTACCTGGGGAGCTGAAGACCTGGGCTGGCTCCAGGCGGCCCCACGATACTACTTCCTCGGCGAGGAAGAAGCGATGCCGGCGCAGGGCCATATGAACACTGGCCAGAAGATGTGGTGGCTGATGGTAATTGTCTTCAGCGCCGTCTTCGTGATTACAGGGTTTATCATGTGGTTCGCCAAGACCACCGCTCCACCCGCCTTCCTCCAGTGGATGGTCTTCGCCCACGATGTTGCTTTCATCACCACCGGCACGATGTTCTTCGTCCACGTCTACCTCTCCATCCTCCACCCGCTGATGACCGAAGCCTGGAACTCAATGGCCAGGGGCAAAGTCTCGGTGGAGTACGCGCAAAAGCACCACGGCAAATGGCTGGAGGAGATGTCCCGGGAAAAAGAGGTGCGCTAGTTGCCAGTTGAAACTGAAGCGATAATTTCGCACCTGGAGGTAAAGGAAAAACAGGAAGGGCTGGCGCCGCTATTCAAGTTCTACCTGAGACTGCTCCGAATTCAACTGAAGGTCGAGCAGAAGCTGGCTTCCCGATTGGTGCCCAGTCTCACCAAAGAGGCAGTTGATGAGCGCATCGCCGGCGGCACGCCGCTGATTAGTTTCGATGAGCTGGCGCTGGATGAGTCGCTGCTTGCCGCGACCTTTACCGAAGTAGTTAATGCCTTCGCCGAGTACCCGGAGCTCGTTGGGGAAATTCCGGGGAGATTAAAAGAACCGGGAGTGGTGGGGGGACTCCTGACCAAAGTAATTAAAGCCTGGTTCGATGGTGTGGATGTGCCAGAGTTAGTACTCGGCGAAGAACGAGACCAGCTTCTCGGCGCCATCATCCACACCACACTCAAGCCTTTCCTGGTGAGTCACGCCAAAACCGTGCGCGGGTCCATCGACCAGGAGCGGTGGCGCCGCGGCTACTGCCCGGTCTGCGGCGGCCGCCCCGATTTCTCTTATCTCGACAAAGAACGCGGCTCGCGGTGGCTGGTGTGCGCCCGCTGCGATACGGAATGGCTCTTCCAGCGACTCGATTGTCCCTTCTGCCGCAACCAGGACCAGAGTAAGCTCGGCTACTTCGTTGACGAATCCGGGCTCTACCGGCTCTACGTCTGCGATAAATGCAAACGCTATCTCAAGGCAGTTGACCTGCGCCCGGCCAAAGAAGAAGTCCTGCTGCCCCTGGAGCGCCTCTCCACCCTCGACCTGGACCGCCAGGCCAAAGAGCAGGGGTACACAGACAAGTAGTCCCC
>JBGOXU010000007.1:0-13636 GCA_041479305.1 Dehalococcoidia bacterium | reverse complement strand
CCCAGTCGCGGATTTCCCACGGGCCGATGCCCAGGATGTTCCAGTAGTTCTCCGCCGTCCGGACGACATCCTTGACCACGATGCCTATCTGCTTCAGCCCGGTAACCTTGAACCTGGCGGGACTGACAGCATTGGGGTCGGCGGGGAACGGCGTGGCTCCGGGTGGTTTGCCGCCGGTGCGGTTGCTCGTCTCCCAGATGCACTTCAAAGCGCTGGACGTGTCATAATAGCTGAACTGGTTCTTTAGCTCCGGACCGAAGTGCCCGTTCTGGATATTCTCGAAACCGAGGTACTCCATGTAGGCATCTATCTTGTTGATATCCAGGTCATCGGTCAGGAACTTGATGTGATGCAGGCCTTCGCCGTACTTCTCAATCCACTCTGTGTAGACCGACTTGCCGTCCAGGTCCTGGAACAGCTCGAGCTCGAGCGACCCGACCTGGGTCACCGCTCCCAGCGATGGCACATAGGACCGCTTGCCGTGAAACTTAAGGTCGGCAACTTTAGGCGAGCCAAAGGTGAAAACGTTCCACGGGCCGATGCCAAGGATATTCCAGAACGCCTCGGCGGTCTTCCAGACATCCTTGACCACGATGCAGACCTGCTGAATACTGGCTACTTTGGGCTTGGCGTACTTCCCTGCCATTATCTCCTCCTTTTCGATTTATTTTGAGATGAAATAGCCTGTTCGCTATTCGATTATACTAAGGCTAAGGCGCTCGATTGTCAAGACGAACTAACGCAGGAAATTCCTCTCGCCCGATGGGAGAGGTTAGAGCCTGCCCTGAGCGAAGCGAACGAGTGAGGGTGAAACTACCTCCTCAGCCTTACTCTCTCCTCCACGGGGCGAGGACAGGAGCGGGAGCCCGGAACGGGCGGTGGCGATGGTGGAATCCTAGTCCGCTCCCCTACCCGCACCGATCTTCTGTTACTTAATCATCTTGCCGGGCAGCCAGAGAATAATCTCCGGGAACGCAACGAGGAGAAACAGCGCCACAATGATGAGGATAACAAACGGCCAGACACCGCGGATGATGTCGTTCATAGTAATGCCCAGCTCCGGAGGCGCCACACCTCTCACGATGAAAATAGCCATCGCAAAAGGTGGCGTCATGAAAGACATCTGAAAGTTCACACAAACCATCATGGCGAACCAGAGCGGGTCAAAATTCAACTGCTTGGCAATTGGCGTCACCACCGGAATCAGAATAAATACTATGGCAATCCAGTCCATGAAAAAGCCAAGAATGAAGCAGACGAGCATGATGATGCCGAAGACGCCCCACTTGCCCCCGGGGGTGGACAGGATAGCATTAGCAAAGACCTCCCCGGCCCCGGAGCCGACAAAGACACCGACAAAAGCAAAGCCCATGACCACAATCAAAAGAACAAAGCCGCAAGCTTTAAGCGTTTCAAAGGAGCATTTAAAAAGGACCTGGAAGCTAAACTTGCGGAAAGCAATCACAAGTAATGTCGCGGCAAAAGCGCCCACGCCAGCCGCCTCCGTCGTTGCCGCCACACCCAGAAAGATGACCCCCAACACCGCCATAACCAGGATGACGGGAGGCAGCATGGAAGTCACCAGCATCATTATTTTCTTGCCGAAGGAGACTTTTTCTCTCTCTTCCGGTGGCAGAGCCGGCCCCATCTCAGGCTGTAACCAGCACCTTATCGCGATATAAAGCATATACATCGCGGAGAGCAGGAAGCCCGGTAAGAAAGCCGCCAGAAACATTTTCCCCACGGAGAGCTGTGCCATCGGCGCGTAGATGATGAACATGATGCTCGGCGGAATCAAAATGCCCAGACAACCACCAGCGCAGACCGTGCCGGAAGCCAGAGATTTATCATAGCCTCTCTTGACCATAGACGGTAAGCCCACCACCGCAAGCATCGTGACGGAAGCCGCGATAATGCCTACAGTGGCGGCCAGAATTGTGCCAATGAGCATGGTGACAAGCGCAAGGCCACCTCGTATCCCACCCAGCCACAGGTAAAGAGCATCATACAGTTTTTCCGTAATCCCGGAATACTCCAGCATATTGCCCATAAAGATGAACAGAGGAACGGCCAGAAAGATGTAGTTGGTGAGAATGCCGTCAACGATGCGTGAATAGAGCATGTCCCCGATGTTGGGGCCAAAAACGATGAAGCCGAAGAACAGGCCGACGGTGCCCATTATCATCGCTAAGGGAAAGCCGGTAAAGACACCAATGAATATGGCCGATAGCATCAGTATAGTCAGAACTTCTTTGCTCATTTCAATCATAAGCTTTTCCCTTCAGCATCAAGTAGAAGTCACGGACAAAATGGGCAACACCCTGAAGCGCCAGGAAAGTAAAACCAATTGCCACGATGGTGCGGAATGGCGCCAGCGGCGGATACCATATTGTCTGGGCTGATTTTTCATGGTTAATCCAGGAGGTCACCGCCCATGCCCAGGCAGTCTTAGTCAGGATGATGGCAAGAGGGAAGAAACAGATTAGGCTCCCCACCGCGTCAATCACTGCTTTACCCCTGAGGGACAGACGGCTATAGAACACGTCAACCCGCGTGTGTCCCCTGATAAGATGCGAATATGACCAGGACAAGGCATAGAGAGCACCGCCCACCATAATGCTCGTTTCATAGTTCCAGTTTGTCGGGTGATTGAAGACGTAACGCTTGAACACTTCGAGCGATACCAACATAACGAGAATTGTCGCTAGCCAGTGACCGGTTTTCCCGGTCCAATTGCTGATGGCGTCAATAGCCCTGATTAGTTTCTTCATCAATTCCTGCCTCGACATAGCCTCCCCTCCCCGGGACGAACCCCAGGGAGGGGAGAACCGGTACTTGAGTCTAGAGTCCGGCTGGGTAGAGGGCGCGGTACTCAGCCGCAAAGTCACGCTGGGATTTGATAACCTTGGCGAAGAACGGGCTCTTGGCTGCCTGCTCATCGTAGTAGATTTGCGCCTGCTTTTGTATCTCGTCTACGATGTCTTTTGGCGCTGGCGCGATTTTGACGCCGTACTGCTTGTAGAACTCAACGGCTTTGGCATCAAGGGCAGTGACCTCAGCCAGGTACCGCCATCCTTCTTCAAGTGATGCCGCTTTGACGATTGCCTTGAGGTCATCAGGCAGCTTCGCAAAGGAGTTCTTGTTCACCACAGGAGTAAAGTACTCGCTGGGCTGTCTGACGTCAGAAATGTACACAAACTTGGCAACCTCATACACCTTGTAGCTCTGGTCAACCGCGGGGCAGCTCAGTTGGAAGGCATCAATGACGCCGCGCTTGGTTGATTCGTAGACTTCTCCCGGCGGCACCTGGACGACAGCCGCGCCCATCTTGGTAAAGAGGACGCCGTCATCACCGCCGGTGCGGATTCTCAAACCCTTGATATCGGCAAGGGACTTGAGCTCTTTCGTCGTGGTCAGGAAGATTTCCGGGGAGCCCGTCCAGCCGGGGAAGACAATCCTGGGGGTGTCTTTAATGAGCTCCTGGAGCATATCATTGCCGCCTCGCATCATCCACAGCATGAATTCAATCGGCCGGAGGCCGCCCACGGTGTAGTTGAACAGGGGCGCTTCCACCCAGCGGTCTTTCCACCAGATGGTCGACGCATTTGTCCGGTCAAGGAGGTCCTTATCAATGGCATCATGCTCCTTGTTGGCCGGGAAAAGCTCGCCACCGCCATAGGTCTTAATGACGAGACGTCCCCCGGAAAGCTCAACGACACGGTCCATTTCTCTCTTGAATGACATCTGTATCATGGTGCCGCTGGGATTGCCGTGCTGAGCTTTCCACTCAATTGCTTTTGGTGGTTGAGCTGGCGCCGGTGCGGGAGCAGGTGCTGGCGCAGGCGCCGGCGCGGGAGCTGGAGCTGGCGCAGGCGCCGGGGCCGGTTTAGGTGCGGGCGCCGGTGCTGGAGCTGGCGCAGGCGCCGGGGCCGGTTTGGGCGCACAGGCGGCGACCAACAATAGTACCATCAGAACAGTCAATAGAATAAGTCCAACTTTTTTCATTACTCAACTCCTTTGATTCGTTAGGACTAATGCAAAATGAGAAGTACGTGGAATGGTTCTAACTATCACCTCCTTTACTGGTCATTATCGCTTCACCCCTCGACCCGGGCAGTATGTCCACAAAAAACGAACCGAGCCAAACTCAAAGTACTTGCCCATTTCTGGAACATTCTAATGCTACGGCATTCACCTGTCAAATCATGCAATTGCCGCCATCCACGCAGATTAGCGACCGGAGAATCATGCTATCCTCCTTCTTAGAGTAAGCTCTACGTAGTCTTCACTGCCGTCAGGCCCGTCTCCTTGTCTTTGATGCGGGTGAGCTGGTACGGCAGCTCGCCGATGGCGATTTCCACGGTTGCCCAGGCGATGGCTTCCTCGACGTGTCCGCCAATCATGTGCCCGGGCTTCAGAGGGTCGCTGGCGACGACGTGAACATGGAAGAACTTCTTGCGGTTGTAGGTGGAAAGGGTGCCTTGTCCCGAAAGAATCGATACGTTGCCCTTGTACTCATCATAGCTGTAGCCAAAACTGCCGTCCTTGGGCGGGAGACCAAACTTGATGTACTCCAGTGAGCCGATGATACCCAGGATGACCGCCGATGTGATGCCCTTCCTTTTGCAGTACCTATTGAGCTCCTTAATAATATCCTGTCCGTGGTTGAGTCTCAGCAGGTTGACCGATTTGAACATTCACTACTCCTTCATGTAAAGTTATTGATACCCTATGGTTGGCGCGCCCACTTCCCCGCCTCCACCATTGTCAGGAAGTCGAGCACAACGCAATTGAACAGCTCCGGCTCCTCCAGGTTGATGGCGTGACCCGATTGCGGGAAGACCACTAAGCCCGAGCCGGGCAGTTGCCGCTTCAGGAATAGGCTCGGCTCGATGCAGCGCTCGTCTTCATCACCGAGCATAATCAGCGCCGGCACGGCAAGCCGCTTCAACTGGGCTTCGAGAGCGAAGATGGTCGGTCGCCTCAGAATGACGTTCTCGATAACCAGCACCGACCCTTGGTCGGAATGCTGAGCAAGCTCATCGCAGAACTCCCGCCAGCTTCTGGGGTCTTTGCGCAGTAGCTGGATGCGGTTGAAGTCGTGTCCGTAGCGCTCGGCGTAGCCCTTCCAGCCGGTGGTCTCCAGTTGTCTCACCAGGCTCATCAGGGACGCCTCAAACTCCTTGCGGTTACTGTTGCCGGAGCCGGTGGCAACGAGGATAAGCGCCTTCGCCATTTCTGGGTGGGCAATGCCAAAGCTAAGCGCGACGGCGCCGCCCATCGATGAGCCGCCCACGTAGGCCTCCTTGATGCCCAGGTGGCGCAGAAGCTGGTGCAGGTCCTCGACCATTATGTCCTGAGAATAGGCGCTAGCACTTTCAGGAACGTCCGAGGGCGGGAAGCCGCGGTAGTTATAGGTAATAACCTGGTAACGGCGGGCAAAGAACTTGACCTGCGGCGCCCAGCTCTGAGATGTGCCGGCGAACTCGTGGCAGAAGACCAGAGGCAAACCATCCCCGGTCACTTCGTAATAGAGTTTGACGCCGTTCACGTTAGCTAGCGGCATACGCGCGCCTCCTGGCCTTCGAGCTATTGTAGAACCCGTAATCCCTGCCTGTCAAACGTCCGATGCTTGTGTCCAGGATTCGTAGGCGACTCTGTACTGCTCGACGATTTCTTCCTTCGTCGCCTCTCGCGGGTTGTTGCCCGGACTGCCGCTGGCGATGGCATCCTCGGCCATCTGCGGCGCCAGCCTCATCAGTTTTTCTCTGTCCACGCCCAGCTCTCGCAGAGAAGGGACTCTGATATCCTTGATGAGTCTCTTGACCGCCGCCACTCCCTTCCGGACGGCCTGCAGTTCAGATAGACCGGTGGTATCCTCGCCCATCGCCTGCGCAATCTGCGCGTACCGGCTCGGGCTCCCGCTCAGGCTGAAATCCATTACCACGCTCAAAAGCGCCGCGTTGGACGCGCCGTGCGCCACGTGGAAATAGGCGCCGATGGGTCGCGCCATGCCGTGGACCAGGGCCACCGAGGAATTGGCAAAGGCAATCCCCGCCTGCAAAGCCCCGAGCATGGTGCTCTCCCTTGCCTCGATGTCCTTGCCTATGGCCCACGCCCGTCTCAAGTTGCCCGAGATAAGCCGGATGGCGGAAAGGCAGAAGATATCGGTGAGCGGTTGAGCCTTGCGCGAGACGTATGCTTCAATGGCATGGGTCAGGGCGTCAATTCCGGTGGCTGCCGTAATATTCGGCGGCATAGAGAGAGTCAGTGACGGGTCGACAACAGCTATCTCCGGCATCAGGAAAGGGCTGCCGATGAGCATTTTCACATTTCTTCTGGTATCGGTGACGATGGTGAAGGGGGTAACCTCGCTACCGGTGCCAGCCGTGGTGGGAATGGCGATGAGCGGCCGGCCTTCTTTTGGAATTTTGCCTGTCCCCTGATAGTCAACGATGGACCCGGCGTTCGTTGCCATAACGGCAATGGCTTTGGCGGCATCAATAACGCTGCCCCCACCTACCGCGAGGAGGAAATCGCATCCATTTTCGTGATAGGCTTTCAGTCCACCCTCTACAAAGTCCGTTGTGGGTTCGGAGAAAATACCGTCAAAAACGGCGAAAGGCACACTATTCTGCTGGAGTGACCATTTGATGCCGTCCAGCAGGCCCAGTTTCACCAGAATTTGGTCGGTGGCAATCAAGCCCTTCTTGACTTTCAGCTTCCTGATTTCTTGAGCGACCTGCACTGATGACCCCGACCCGGTGATTACTAATCGCGGAATCCGGAATGTTCGCATTGGCAACATCACTATTCCTCCTTCAAGTTTTCTCCATTGCCGGGCTAACCCCATCTAAAGCGGCGCCACAAAAAGTCGCAAGGCAACAATCGCCAGACCGACCGCCAGCAGCCTGATTATGATTGACCCGGGCACTTTCTGCGAGAGCCTCGCGCCAAAGGGTGCGCCGATGACCGCCCCCGCCGCCAGCACCAGCGCCCGGGAGGCGCCTTCAGCGAAAGTCCCCCGAGATGATGTGCGTGATGACGGCCGCCAGTGTCATTATGGCAACAACGAAGTGGGAGGTTGCCGTGGCAATATGGATGGGAAATTCCAGAAGCTGAGTGAGCGCCGGCACGTGCATGATGCCGCCACCCAACCCCAGCAACCCGCCAATCATGCCGACGATGCCCGATATCGTGACACCAAGAGGCAGATTGAAGGAATAGCTATGCGTTTTACCATCGCTGTCAACCAGCTGTCTCGTGGTGTGGCCCGGTAGTCCCGCTGTGGTCTTGCGCCTCAGCGCCGGCCGTAGTAACAGGTAGGCGGAGACCACCAGCAGAAGAATTCCGAAGATTACCTGAAAAAGGCCACGGTCCAGCAGGCCGGTCAGGCGGGCGCCGACTATTGCCGCCGGCACGCCGGCCAGGGAAAACGAAATACCGGAACGGTAGTCGATACGCCGGAGCCGCGCGTAGGAAAGGGAGCCGGGAACGGCGTTAAAGAAGGCAACGGTGAGCGTAATGCTGTTGATGGCCGGCGGGCTTTCCCAGGGATAGAGAAAGAGCAGGATGGGCACCGGGATAAAGCCGCCCGCCGCCCCGATGAGCGTGCCAAAGACACCCACGAACAGCCCGATGATTCCGAGCAAAGCCAGGTGGCCGATGTCCAACTTTGCCCTACCCTGCTAGACCATTGGGAAGCTTAACCTTGAACCGTTCGGCGACGCGGCGGAGATTTTCAATAGTTCTGTCGGGAAGTGGAACGCCGTTCTTGGTGCGTTCTTCTGATGTCCGCCACTCTGGCTCGCCGGGGACGAAGATTTCGGTGACCCCTTCCGCTTTGGGCAGACCTTTGATGCCATCGATAAGGTTATCGATGTGCTCCTTGTACGTCTCGACGTCGGTGAACGTGGCGATATCGATGGCGCAGATGACGCTGTTCTGGATGTGCCGGACGAGATGCGCGGGTCTCTGCCATTTGGGGTCGGATATCTTACCGGCGTCCGTACTTGGCGCGGCGCCCATCAGCGCCGGTCCGAGGAATGGGTTTCCTGACATAACGCTGGAAAGGCATTCGAACATCATCGCCAGGCCCGAGCCTTTCGCCCCCCCGAAGGGCAGTAAAATCGCCGCTTGCTTAGCGTCGGTGGTCGGGTTGCCCTCCTTATCAAGCGCCCACCCCAGCGGGATGGGGATGTTCTTGTCAATAGCCACCGTGATTTTGCCCCCCGCCGCCACGCTGGTCGCCATATCCAGAATAAGGGGCAAATGACGTTTTGCCGGAACGGAAATGGCAATGGGGCTGTTGTGGACGCCGGCCGCCTTCGCCCCGAAGGGGGCCATATTAGGCGGGTTGGTGACAAAGGTCAGCCCGGCC
Organism: Dehalococcoidia bacterium; assembly: GCA_041479305.1. Classification (GTDB taxonomy): domain Bacteria; phylum Chloroflexota; class Dehalococcoidia; order Dehalococcoidales; family RBG-16-60-22; genus JBGOXU01. Next base: position 5,256 of record JBGOXU010000007.1, on the reverse strand, counting down.
ATGCCCGCCTCCGCCGCCATAAGGGCATAGTAGCCCATCGCACCCTGGTGAGTGAGGTTCTTCACGATGCCCCACCCGATGCCCACCTTCTTCGCCTTTTCCATCATCTGCTTCATCGCCCAGACAGTCACCGGCGGACCGAAAGCGCGGTCGGCTTCAGCAAGAAGCGTGGCCGGTGTTTCCTTTTCCACGACTATTTTCGGCTTCGGGTTCATCACGCCCTTGTCGACATTCTCGACATACCAGGGAATAAGGACGACGCCGTGGGAATCGACGCCGCGCCGGTTCGCCCAGAGGAGCACGTCAGCCTCAATTTCCGCGTCACCAGGGGACATACCAAGCTTGAGGAAAACTTCTTTGGCGAATGCCTTGAGTGGTTGCCAAGGGATTCTCACATAGGTGTCTGCCATGATGCCTCCTTTAGCGTCTCTTTTTTCGCGTTGATGGCGGCGTAGCTGGAGACAGGAAGTGGGCTCGGTAGGGATTGAACCTACGACTAAGCGGTTATGAGCCGCCTGCTCTGCCACTGAGCTACGAGCCCGTGGAGCGGGAGACGGGATTCGGACCCGCGACCACCTGCTTGGAAGGCAGGCACTCTGCCACTGAGCTACTCCCGCAGACCATCCTATTGTATCCTCAAGGTTTCCCATCTGTCAAAAGGGAAAAAGAGGTCAGCCAGCGGGCTGGCTAGAGTCATCAAAGTGTCCATTCGTTTTTTGGCTTTTTGAGGCTAATTAGGTGATTTTTTTGACGGGAAACGAATCGTAGCTAAATGGGGGCTGATTAGCTTTGATTCGTTTTTAGAGTTATGTAAAGCCAGCCTCGGGGGCAATCATCATTTCTGCCCCATAGGCTGGTCAGTCTTATGTCAACTCGCTCCCCTATTCTCGCTTGTCTATTAAGCTCAATTACCCTATCATATAGAAAGAACTACCAATGACCACCTTATCGATTTGCCTCACTGACCTGACCACTGCGCAGATTCAAGAGCTGGTAACATCTCTGGGTGAACCGGCTTATCGTGCCCGTCAGCTCCAGCGCCGGATTTACCAGGGGCTGGCCGTTGCCTTTGACGAAATGACCGACCTGCCAAAATTATTCCGGGAGAAGCTGGCTGAGAAAACCCGCCTCCACAGCCTCACTCCCACCCACGAAGAGACTGCCCGTGATGGCACCGTCAAGACTCTTTTCTCTCTGAGCGATAAGAAGACCATCGAGACCGCCCTGATGGCTTACCCCACCCCCAAAGGCGGCACCCGCTACACACTGTGCGTTTCCACCCAGGTGGGTTGCCCCATCGGCTGCGCTTTCTGCGCCACGGGCCAGCAGGGCTTTGAGCGCAACCTTACTCCAGGCGAGATAATCGACCAGGTGCTCTACTTTGCCCGCAGACTTCGCGACCAGAAATCAGAGTCCAAAATCGATAACATTGTCTTCATGGGGATGGGTGAGCCGATGTTGAACTACGATGCCCTCTGGCAGGCAGTCGAGATGCTCAACTCCCCGGATGGCTTCGGGCTGGGGGCACGCAATATGACCGTATCGACCGCCGGCTTGATTCCGGAGATAAAGCGCCTGAGCGGGGAAAAGCTCCAGGTGGGTCTGGCAATCTCCCTGCACGCCGCCACCGACGAGCTAAGAGGTCAGCTCGTTCCCATCAACCGGAAGTACTCCATCAAGCCGCTTATTGCTGCCTGCAAGGAGTATTTCGAGAAGACGGGTCGCCGCCTCAGCTTTGAGTACATACTCTTTGAAGGCATCAATGATTCGCCCAAAGACGCCCGCGCCCTGGCCCACGTCGTCCAGGGGTTGAACTGCCATGTCAACCTCATCCCGGCCAACCCGACCCGCGAGCGGCAGTACCGCCCGCCCACCCAGGAAACCGTCCTGGCTTTTGAAGCCGAGCTAAAGCGACTGCACATCAACTGCACCGGCCGCAGTCGCAAGGGCGTCGACATCGATGCCGGGTGCGGGCAACTGAGAAGTCGATTGCTCAAGCCAGCGCCGCCATCCCGGAAAGGAAAATCCTGATGTCCAACGAGACCATCTGGTGGATTGCCTTCGGCGTGTTTGTGTTTGCTATGCTGGCGCTGGACCTCTTCGTTTTCCATCGCAAAGCCCATGTTATCAAACTGAGAGAAGCGCTCATCTGGAGTTCCATCTGGGTTTCACTGGCCCTGCTTTTCTGTCTGGGCATCTTCCTTACCTTTGGTGCCGACCGAGCTCTGAAATTCCTTACCGCCTACCTCGTCGAGGAGTCCCTGAGCGTGGACAACCTCTTTGTCTTCCTGATGATATTCACTTATTTCAGCGTCCCGGCTAACGTCCAGCACAAGGTGCTTTTCTGGGGTATTCTCGGGGCATTGATTATGCGCGGCATTTTTATCGTTACCGGTCTGACTATTGTCGAAAGTCTTCACTGGGTTATCTATGTCTTCGGCGCCTTTCTGGTCTTTACCGGCCTCAGGCTGGCTCTAGGCAAAGACCGTCAGGTTCACCCGGAGAAAAACCCCCTCCTCCGTCTCGCCTGCCGCTTCATGCCGGTCACCAGTGATTACCGTAAAGACCACTTCTTCTGCTTCGAAAACGGTCGGCGGATGGCAACGCCCCTGTTCCTGGTGGTGCTCGTCGTGGAGACCACCGATATTATCTTCGCCGTTGATTCCATTCCCGCCGTCCTCTCCATCACGCTTGACCCATTTGTCGTCTACACATCGAACATTTTTGCCATCCTCGGCCTGCGCGCAATCTACTTCGCCCTGGCGGGCGCCACCCTACACCTCCGCTACCTGCCTTTCGGGCTGGCGGCTATCCTCACTTTCCTCGGCCTCAAAATGATAACCTCGGGCTTCTATAAGTTGCCCGTTGGCATTGCCCTCGGCGTTGTGGGCGGCATCCTGGCAATTTCAGTAGTCGCTTCCGTCCTCAATCCCAAACTGAAGGAGCTCTCTCACCCCACGGCCGCGGAGACAGCGGAAAGGCACTTCACGCCCGTCTGCAAAGTCGAAGACAAGAACCAATAAGGAGGTACAATGGACTACCTCAAAGTGTTAACGGATATGATTGCCATTAACACCACCGCCCCGCCCGGCCTGAATTACCCCCAAATGATGGACTACCTCGAACCGCTGTTTGCTCAGGTGGGCTTTGAGACTCAGAAAGTCCCGATTCCCAAAGAGATGGCTGGAGGCAAAATCGACCGCGTTAACCTCCTCGCCCACCGCCGCAACCCCGGCAAACCCCGCCTCATTTTCTACGGGCACGTCGATGTCGTTCCGGCGCAGGGTTGGGACGCCTTCACCCCGCGGGTGGAGAATGGCAGGGTGTATGGGCGGGGGGCGTCCGATATGAAGGGAGGCATCGCCGCCCTCCTGCTGGCGCTCGACGCCGTCAAAGACAAGCCCCTGAAGTATGACACATCAGTGATGATAACGACTGACGAGGAGGTGGGCCAGGCCGACCAGCTCCGCTATCTCGGCCGCTTCCTCGAGCCACTGGCGGGAAGCTACTTCTTCGACCTCGATTCCAGCTTCGGCTATGTCGCCATTGCCGGGCTGGGGGCACTCGGTATGGTGGTCAAGGTCAAGGGCAAGTCAGTCCACTCGGCGATGTCTCACCTAGGCGAGAATGCCGTGGAAAACGCCGTTCCCGTGCTGAATGCACTCATCAACCTCAAGAAGAAGGTGGTACTGCGGAAATCGAAGACGGACGCCGAGCCTGACTCCGGTCTGACGAAAATGGAAGCCCGCCTGAATATCAATATGGTGCAGGGCGGCTTGAAACAGAATATCATCCCGGACGAGTGCACCATCGCCATCGACCGGCGGCTTATCCCGGAGGAAAACATTGTCACCGCGGAGAAGGAGATGATGGAGACGCTTAACTCCGTGCCCGGAGTCACCTGGGAAATCGAGCAAGTCTTCCGCATCCCCACCGTCCCGCCGGTGAATGACCCCATCGTTGATGAGCTGGTGGAGGTCATCCGGAACGTCACCGGTGCGACGGGAAAGTACGGCGAGATGGGCTCCGGCGACTTTGGTCCCATCGCCACGCTGGAGTGGCAAGCCAAACACTTCGGCGCCGGCGTCATCAGGCCCGATAGCAATATCCACGGCAAGGACGAATTCGCCAACCAGAAAGACATTACCGACCTGGCGGTGATTATTTCCAGCTTTATTTCACCCTAATTCAGAAGGATTATATTTTAGTTGCACGGAAGGTGTCATTGGGAGTCCTTCTGTAGAAGGACGGGGCAAAATGCCATTGTCATTGCGAGGAGCGTAGTCCCGATTCTATCGGGATGGCAATCTCTACCTCTTGTCATTGCGAGGGGCTTTAGCCCCGTGGCAATCTTAATAAATAAGGAACAATCTGTAGAGACTGTTTCGTTGCGCTCGCAGTGACAGTCCGGGTCTTGTGATTGCTTCGCTCGCTCACAATGACAAAATGGAAACCCAGGAGGCGAGTATGACGGAAACAAAGAAACACGGGCTTATGCGCACGCTGAGGAATCAATTCGTCGAGGGGTTGCTGGTCATTATCCCCCTCGGCGCCACGGTGTTAATCCTCATCTGGCTTTTCACCTCAATCGATAACATCCTCCAGCCCTTTGTCCGGGCAATCTGGGGGCAGACGATTCCCGGCGTCGGCTTCTTTGCCACGCTGGTCTTAATCTACCTGACCGGAATCATCACGGCCAACTTCATCGGCAAGCGGCTCCTCCACTACGGCGAAGCGCTCCTAGGCAAAGTGCCCGTCGTCCGGCCGCTCTATACCGGCATCAAGCAAATCCTGGAGAGCTTCTCCGACCCGAACAAGACCGGCTTTATGCAGGTGGTGCTCGTGGAGTTCCCCCGAAAAGGAATGATGGCCCTGGCCTTCATTACCAATGAGGTGACCACCGCCGCCGGCGAAAAACTGCTCACTGTCCTCATCCCCACTGCGCCCAACCCCGCCACCGGCTTCCTCCAGATTATGAAGGAAGCAGACGTCATCCGCACCAAGATGTCTGTCGACGATGCCATCAAGATGATTGTCTCCGCCGGTCGAATCACGCCGCAAGAAGCCCGCGATAAGCTTTCCGCAAGCGGATAGGCAGTTTCATTCACGTCTCGCTGCCATTGTCATTCTGAGCAAAGCGAAGAATCTCTCCATGAGATTCTTCAGTCGCTACGCTTCTTCAGAATGACACTCTGAAGCATATTTCTGGAGATTGCCACAGGCCCTACGCTCCTCGCAATAACAGGGGGTAGGATT
>JBGOXU010000006.1:0-14438 GCA_041479305.1 Dehalococcoidia bacterium | reverse complement strand
GTTCAAACCACGCCTTTTGTCGGGAAAGATGAGTCCACAAATATCATGGAACGGGTGCAAGGCACGCTGAAAGAGCGCACAAAGGTTATGCGGGGATTAAAAACCCTAGAGTCTATGAGGGCATTCCTGAAGGGCTGGGCTATTCATTACAATTACTTTAGACCGCATTTGTCACTAGGGGATAGGACACCCGCACAAAAAGCGGGAATAGACTTTCCCTATGCCAACTGGAAAGAGCTTATTGAGAAACAGCCTTATTCGGTAACTGCCAGAATACCGATTAGGGCTAATCCAAGTCCGAGAATATCACCTAAGCCACCGAGAATTACGCCCAAAACGCCGAGACTGAAATAGGAGGCTAGCAACCGTGATTGAACAGAACCAGCTAGAGGTACTGTTTGCATTTGGTTGATTTCTCACTGTCATTGCGAGCGTAGCGAAGCAAACCCTCCGGCCTCGCACGCTGTCATTCTGAGCGAAGCGAAGAATCCGTAACCCTGAGAAACGGATTCTTCGGTCGCAGAGTTTACACTGAGCGAAGCGAATGTGCTCCTCGCAATGACATAACGGAGAGGTTACCACGTCCCGATTCCATCGGGAGCAATGACAGAGAAGCTCGTAGACAATACGTCACGAGCGGACCATCACCAGCAGCATCTTAAAGGCCCGGGTGGCTTTCAGGGCGTGCGGCTTGTTGGCGGGCATAATGAGCATATCCCCGTTCTTGAGGTGATAGGGTTTGCCCGAGATGGAGACGTCCGCCTCGCCATCGAGGAGGTAGACCATCGCGTCGAAGGGCGCGGTGTGCTCGCTCAACCCTTGACCGACGGCAAAAGCGAAAAGGGTCACCGTGCCTACCTTCTTGTCAATCAGCGTGCGACTGACAACCGAGCCTTCCTGGTAAGCGACCATGCCGGCAAGATTCATCACCTGGGCCATTGGAGTCTCTTCCATCTAATACCTCCGTATTCAAGACATGCTTAATTCTCAGCATAATCTCTCCCCCAAGAAACGACTCCTTGATGAACTCCGCTAGCTCCCCCGCCGCCCCCCGCGAGGGGGTCTCTTCTGGCTGGAACGCATCGTAGTCCGAAAATCAGGCACATTTATGTTAAATGGGGTACTGATTTTAGGGTCAGATAGCCGAGAAGCGACGGGACCATCCATATCATCGAGTCTGAGACGCGTGGTGATGACGGTAGCCAGCCGCGCATTATAGCGGTAGTTAATAACCTGATAGAGCTTCTCCTGCGCCCACGGGGAGGTGGAATGCTCGCCGAAATCATCGAGGATGAGGAGCGGCGTCATCTTGACGCTTTCAAATAGCTGGTCGTAGGAGACTTTGCTCTCCGGGCTGAAGGTAGAGCGCAAATGGTCGAGGAACTCCGGCACGACGATAAACAGCACCGGCTTGCCCGCCTGACGGTTGTAGTTGGCCGCGGCGGCGGCGAGGTGTGTCTTGCCGCAGCCGGTCTCCCCCATCAGCACCAGCCACCCCTCGGGCGACTGGGCAAAGTTGAGGGCAATCTGGTACGCCTTTTCCAGGTTTTCCCGCTGTTCCGGCGGCAGATTGACCCGCTTGTAGTCAAAGTTCTTGAAGGTCATATTGCGGATAAGCTCCAGGTCGAGACCGCCCAGGTAGTCGGCCACCGCCTGCTTCGCTTCGATGGCGAAAACCTGGCAGAGCCGCGAATCGGTGAGGCGGGTGCGGATTCTCTCATCGAGTTGGTCGATGGCGACAATGGTCACGATGACCGTCGGCAATTCGCTGTTGAAACGGTGGGTCAAAAGCTGGTCGAGCTTCTCTTTTGCCCACGGCGTGCTGGTCTGGGCGCCCAAATCATCGAGGACGAGCAGCGGCGCGTTGCGCACCTGGCTGAAGAACTCGTCAAAGGGCACTTCGCTGCCCGGACCGTAAGCCGAGCGCAAATGGTCGAGGAGGTCCGGCGTCGTAATGTAGAACGCCGGATGTCCCAGCCGCAGGCACTCATTGGCGATGGCGGCGGCGAGGTGAGTCTTGCCGCTGCCGCTCGGACCGCTGATGACAAACCAGCCTTTGGGGCCAGCGGCATAGGCTCTGGCGGCATCATAGGCGCGGCTGAACTGCTCCTGGTTGATGGCAAAACCACTCCGTCCCTTGGGTAAGAGATTCTCGAACGTCAGCCGGCTGAGCAAGCCGACATTGCTGTACTTCTGCAAACTCGCCTGGCGGTCCCTGTCCAGCACCTTCTTTACGCAGCGGCAGGGCACCACCCGGCTGTAGTCCGGCTTCCCCGTGGGGAGGCGCGGGTGGACCACCCCGGCGCCCTGGCAAACGGGACACCCAGCTTTCGTGCTTGCTTCCTCAGCGCTGGACCATGTGTCCGTATTTGCCTTTGACGTACTTGTCCGGGCCTGTTTTAGGGTATCGCTGATGTGTTCCATCAGTCTTGCCTTCCTCCGACCAGCGTTCCAGAATTCGCGTGATATACCTGATATTCCGTTTGTTCAGCGCCACCGCCTCTTTGATGGCATCGTGAATCCAGTCCGGCGGGTACAGTTTTTCCGCTTCGCGGAGCTCTTCGGCAATCATCGGCGTCAGCATGCCGATGTTCTGCTCGTAGAGAGTGAAAATGTCCGGTGGCGGCTCAGCCGGCGCCGGCTCCGGTGCCGTTACCTTCAGACCGCCGAGCTTGATTTCGCCGCTCTGGATTTTGGCAAGCGCCTGCTTGCTGGTGTCATTGTTGATGAGGTAGATATCTTCGTTTTCTCCATCCCCTAATTCAACATGCAGTACCGTGCCCCGCCGCGTCGCCGCGTCCAGCGCCTGTCTCAGCGCCTCTTCCGGCGACTTGCCCAACCCTCTCAGGCTCTCCATCAGGCTGACATTGCCCAAAAGCTCCTTGAAGCTGGCAAACTGCGGTGAGCCTTTCTTCCGGTAGACGGCCGCGAATACGTGGAGAGTGGTCTTCAGTTCAGCCAGGTCGTCAATCCCGGGCAGAAGCTGGCTGAAGAAGAGATTGGGCAGGGGCGTGAAATCCATCTTGGCGGGGAATCCAACGAACTGCTTCATGTCAGGGTCGGCTCTTCACTTACAATGCTATAGAACCTCGCCAGGTTACGATGAAAGCGCAATTTTACCTGACCGGTGGGACCGTTCCGGTTCTTGGCAATGATGATATCGGCTTCCTCACGGGGGTACGGCAGCTGGTCCTGGCCCTTCTGCTGGTGCGCTGCGTTCCACTGGTCTTCGGTCTGGTAATACTCATCGCGGTAGATGAAAAGGACGATATCGGCATCCTGCTCGATAGAGCCGCTCTCACGCAGGTCAGAAAGGCGAGGGATATGTGACTCACGCCCCTCCACGGCGCGGCTAAGCTGAGATACGGCAATAACCGGCGCATTTATCTCGCGCGCCAGTCCTTTCAGGGAGCGGGTAATGTAACTCAACTCCTGCACCCGGTTCTCTCCTCGCCACCCTTCACTCATCAACTGGAGATAGTCAATGATGATGACGTCAATTGGGTGCTCATAATGAAGTCGCAGGGCTTTGCTGTGCATCTCCGCCACCTTCAGCATCGGCGTATCATCAATGTAGATTGGCGATTCCGATAGAACGCCGGTCGCCTCAATCAGGCGCCGCTCCTCTTCCTCGGAGTGCTGTTCATAGCGCAGGCGCCGCATATTCACCCCGGACTCGCTGGCAAGCAGTCGCGAGACGACCGATTCCCTGGCCATTTCCAAACTGAACAGGGCGACGCAGCTTTTCTGCTCCACGGCCACGTTGCGGGCGATGCTGAGGGCGAGGCTGGTCTTACCCATGCTCGGGCGGCCGGCAATAATCACCAGGTCGGCGCGCTGGAACCCGCCGAGAAACTCGTCCAGCCCGCCGAAGCGCGATAGCACGTAGGGCAGCTGCTCAAGGTGAGCGCCTTCCTCAATGGTGGGCACGGCCTCAAAGTACTTGTCCAGCACCTGGCGGATGTGGGTCAGGTCATGGGTGCCCTGCCGACGGCGTAAGCGGAAGAGCGCCGCCTCGGCCCTCGCCATACTGTCTTCAACGTCCGGCCCGGACTCGTAGCCAATTCGGGCAATCTCACTGGAGGCGCCAATCAGCTCCCTCATCATCGAGAGACGGTAGACAATCTGAGCGTAGTGCTCAATATCGAGCGGCGTGGGACAAATGGCGATGAGGTGACTGAGATAGGCCGCGCCGCCGGATGACTCCAGCTTGCCCCGCCCCGCCAGCTCCTGCGCCACGGTAATCTGGTTAATTGCCTCCCCGCGGCGGAACAGGTTAACACAGGACTCGTACACCGCCCGGTTCCGCTCGCCGTAGAAATCGGCCGGCTGAAGGATGGCGGCAATCTTGTGAATCGACGCGCCGTCAATCAATAGCGACCCGATGACCGCTTCCTCGGCATCGATGTTATGGGGCGGCAACTTGTCCGCGTACACCCTACTTTGTCTCCTCTTCCGCCAGCACATTCACTTTGATGGTCGCGCCAATGTCTCCGGTCAGCTTGATGGGCACATCGTAGCTGCCGGTCTGCTTGATGCCTTCCGCCAGGTCAACCTTCCTTTTATCGACGACCAGCCGGTGCCGCTTCTCCAGTTCGGCGGAGATATCGGCGCTGGTGACGGAGCCAAAAAGCTTACCCTCGGCGCCCGCCTTTGTCTTGAAGGTAACTTCCTTGCCTTCGAGCATCTTGGCCAGCTCCTTCATATCGGCTTCGTCTTTGGCCTGTTCTCGTGCCCGTTTTTTCCGCTGGGCCTCCACCAGCCCCGCTGCCTGGGAATCGGCCAGGACGGCCAGCTTCTTGGGCAGGAGATAGTTCCGGCCATAGCCACCGGCGACATCTTTGGCTTCGCCGGCTTTGGCCACATTAGGGACATCTTCCAGAAAAATAACTTTCATACTCACCTCTAAACACGCTAATTATACTTCAGTTGAGGACAAGGGAAAAGCCAGGGAGATTAGTGTTTGAACTTATCGACAATATATTTTTCGGCGAAAATGGCGGCCGTTGCCCCATCCCCCGCCGCCGAGATGACCTGCCGGATGGAGTTGACACGGACATCGCCCGCCGCCAGGACTCCGGCCACCCCCGTCTCCATCCTCTCGTTGACAATCACGGCGCCCGCCTCGTTGAGGGGCACCTGACCTTTCAGAAACTCGGTGTTGGGCTTGGAACCCGTCGCCACGAAGATTCCCGAAACAGCGAGGACCGATTTCTCCCCGGTGACGACGTTGCGCACCTGGATTTTGTTGACCATCTGGTCGCCTTCGATGGCTTCCACCACGGTGTTCCACAGGAACTCCATATTGGGCATAGCGAAGGCCCGCTCCTGGATTATCTTCGTTGCCCTCAGCTCATTGCGCCTATGGATAACGATGACCCTGGTGGCGAACTTGGCCAGCTCCAGGGCCTCATTGATGGCGGCATTGCCGCCGCCCGCCACCGCCACCACCTTATCGCGGTAGAAGCAGGCGTCACAGACGGCGCAGAAACCCACGCCCCGGCCAATGAACTGCTCTTCGCCGGGAACCCCCAGCTTCGCCCGCTCGGTGCCGCTGGCCACAATCACCGCCTTCGCCGCAAAGTCGCCCTCGGAGGTCTTGAGTACCTTACGGTCGTCCTTGAGTTCAAGCGCGGTAACTTCCGCGGTTGCCATCTCCAGCCCAAACTTCTTGGACTGCTCGTTCATCAGCTCGGTCAATTCCAGGCCGGTGACCCCGAGCGGGAAACCCGGGTAATTCTCCACCGTCCCGGTGTTGATGATGGCGCCCCCCACCACGGCCTTCTCGATGAGCAGGCTCTTGAGCCGCGCCCGTGCCGCGTAAATGCCGGCGCTCAGTCCCGCCGGGCCGCCGCCAACGATGATAACGTCATACTCCCGGTCAGCCATCAGCCACCTCAAGCCAGCGCCGCGTCCAGGCTCTTCTTCAGCTCCGACTTGGGCCGGAAGCCGACGACGTGGGAGATTGGATTGCCCCCCTTGAAGATAAGGAGAGTCGGGATGCTCATGACGCCATATTTGCTCGCCATCTTGGAATTTTCGTCGACATCCAGCTTGGCGAAGGCCACTTTGCCCTCATACTCGGTCGCCAGCTCATCGACGATGGGCGCCACCATCCGGCACGGCGCGCACCACGGCGCCCAGAAATCGACCAGCACCGGCGTCTTTGCCTTGATGACAGTGGCGTCAAAAGTATCATCGGTAACCGCGATTGGTTTAGCCATAGCTTTCCCCCTTGATTGTGCCTAAAATATCGTGTTCCACCATTTGCCGGGCCAGACCAATGGCGTTCTTGATAGTGTGCGCCCGACTGCGCCCGTGCGCCTTGACGATGTTGCCGTCCACGCCGAGGAAAATGGCCCCGCCGTACTCGCGGTAGTCCATCCTCTTGAGCATGCTGATGTCCTTGAGGAAATCACGACCACGGTGTTGATAGGCGCTGGAGAAAAAACGCCCGATTTGCCGTACCGCAACGAGGAAGTTGTCGCTCATCCCCTCGATGGTCTTGACCATAATATTGCCGGTGAAGCCATCCGTCACCACGACGTCCACGGCCGCTTTCAACACGTCCTGCGCCTCAATATTGCCGACGAAGTTCAAATGGCTGCCAGTCCGGAGGAGCTGGTTGGTCTCCAGGACAAGCTGGTTGCCCTTGGCGTCCTCAGCGCCGTTGCTCAGCAAGCCCACCCGCGGCGAACTGATACCGAGGACCTGCCGGCTGTAAATCGAGCCCATCTTGGCGAAGTGAACAAGCTGATTGGGACGGCAATCGGCGTTGGCGCCGGCATCAATAAGCAGGACCGGAGTCGCCGTGAAGTTAATGGTGCAGGCGATGGCCGGTCGCTCGATGTCCTTGATTCGTCCCAGGGTAAGCAGGGCGGCACCAAAGAGCGCGCCGGTATTCCCTGCGGAGACAAAGGCGGCCGCCTTCCCCTCTTTCAACAGGTTGACCCCGACCATGATGGAGGAGTTGGGTTTGGTCTTGAGGGCTTTCATTGGCGATTCGTCCGACTCAATGACCTGGTCGGCATCGACGATAGTCAGTCCCGGCTTGTTCAGCTCACGCCCAACGAGGACATGGAGGACGCTCTTCTTCCCCACCAGCGTCACTTCCACCCCGTATTCCTCGACGGCCTTAACCGCCCCTTTGACGACCTCGTGCGGAGCGTAGTCCCCGCCCGAAGCGTCAACCGCAATCACCGTTTTTGATTTTGCCATTACTCTGCCTCTGCCTCCGCTGCAACCGCTTTTCTGCTGCGCTCGAACTCTTCCCTTATCTTTATCGCCAGCGCCGGGTCGGCCAGCACCTCCGCCGCCGTCATTGCCATCGCCTCCGCCGATTCGAGCATGGCGCAGACGCCCGATTCCGAAGCCGACACCATGGCAAATTGAGGCGAATGGAGCAGGACATCAACATGGGTGATGGCAATGGAAGGATGGATGGCGGGCACTATCTGGCTGACGTTGCCCATATCACTGCTGCCGAAGCTCACACCGGGGTCATCCAGCACGACCTTACGGCCGCGCGACGCCAGGTTCTTCCGGAACAGCCGGGCTAAGGTCATATTGTTCCGGAGGGGCGCGTAGCGGATATCGTCCCACTTCGTCTCCAGCCTGGCGCCGGTGGCCAGGGCCGCGCCGACAAAGCAGCTCATTACCCGGCTCTTCAGCTCATCAAGGTATTCGTCATCCTCCGCCCGAACGATGAAATTGCCGGCGCTATGGTCCGGCACGATGTTGGCTATTTTGCCGCCATCGGTAATGATGCCGTGAATCCGGGCGGTCGGTTTGATGTGCTGTCGCAGGGAGTTGATACCGTTGAAAGACTGTATCATTGCCTCGAGGGCGTTGATGCCCTCCTCGGGTCGAGCGGCAGCGTGAGAGGCCTGCCCGAAGAACTCGACGTTAAGATTCTGACAGGCGAGCAACCTGGTGGCGGCGGCGTTGCGTCGTGCCGGATGCACCAGCATTGCCACATCCAGAGTGTCAAAAGCGCCTTTTTCCGCCATCAGTATCTTACCGCCGTAAAGCTCTTCCGCCGGCGTGCCGATGACCTGGACAGTTCCCCCGTACCGGTTCGCCGCCAGCTTCGCCGCCACTCCTGCCCCCACGGCGCTCGTGCCGATGATGTTGTGACCGCAGGCGTGACCGAGCTTGGGTAGGGCGTCATACTCCGCCAGGAAAGCCACGACCGGTTTGCCCTGGCCGTAGCTCGCCCGGAAGGCAGTCGGCAAGTCGCAGATGCCCTTTTCTACGGTGAACCCGTTATTAGAAAGATAGTCGGTCAGCCACTCCGCGGCTTTGACCTCTTTGAAGGCAAGCTCGGGATGGGAATGGATTTTCAGGCTCAGCTCCATCAGCTGTCGACGGCGGGACTCAACCTCGTTGACGATGGAAGCCTTGAGCTGTTCGATGTTCAGCTTGGTTACGGCGGTTTTCTTTGCGACCACAATGTTCTAATTATAGCCTAACAGGGCTGGATTTGCTAGGCTTTCACCGGACGCTGGCACCGAGTCACCACTTGCCAAACAGCAGGATTTATGTCTAAAATAGGAATGTCTTGAGCGGGAGTGGTGCAGTGGTAGCATATCTGCTTCCCAAGCAGAGGGTCGCGGGTTCGAATCCCGTCTCCCGCTCCATGAAGCCAGGCGACGACTTGCCTAGTCTGGGGGGCAAAGCTGAAGCCCGTGTTCGGAGCTAGAGACTGAAGCGTAACTACTCTTTCAGTCTCAGATGGGTGACATCTCTGCCGAACATGAGCGACAAAAGCCAGTCCATCAAGATTCGGATGCGATTATATGCCCCTGCCACCAGCAGTGAGTAAGCCACCAGCCAGATTAAACGGGCGGGAAAGCCGTACAGGCGCAGACCGTGTAGGCGCATTACGGCTTTCGAGGGACCTAATGAGACTATCTCGCCGCTTTGCGAATAGCGGTAGGTTTTTTTGTCGCCCCCGCGTATTTCAGCCAGAATGTTGTGAGCGGCAATCTTAGCCTGGCGGACCGTCGTGTGTGCTCGGGGCGGTATGGCTGAACCCAAGCTCGGGTCTCTGAAGTGGGCACAATCGCCCACCGCATACGCACCGGGAATCCGGGGTACCTCCAAATACTCGTTGACCACCACGCGCCCAATTTCGTCTTTTTCAACTTCTACTTCCGCAATTCGCGGGTGTGCCACCACCCCGGTCACCCAGAAAACAGTCCGGGTGGGCACAATCTCCTTTTCATTTATTTCAACGCGGTCTTCCCATACCCGAGTTACTTTCGACTTCAATCTCACATCGATACCCATATTCTTAAGGTGCTTCATAACGTAACCGCCAAGCTTAGTGTGTAGCTGTGCCACAATTTTGCGCTCGGCTTCCACCAGGATAATCCTGATATTGTCTGGATTTATCGTCTTGTAGAACCTGGTCAGGTCTCGGAAGATGAAATCCCTCAGCTCAGTGATTAATTGAATACTGACATAGCCGCCCCCGGCGATAACAAAAGTAAGGAGTTGTCTCTGGCGCTCCGGGTTCTTCTCCAGACTGGCCTGCTCGAAAATGCCGATAACGTGATTTCTAATCAGCATGGCGTCGAGCAGGGTCTTCAGGGTGTACACGTTGCCGCCGGCGCTGTTCAGTTCTGACATATCAGTAACACTGCCTAGCGCCAAAACAAGATAATCAAAATCGAAAACCCCGGCAGTAGTAACCACCTTACGCTCGGCAAGCGATATCTTCTTAACATCCGCCTGAACGAAATTGAAGCGGTCCCGCCAGTGCAGCCGTCTGATGGGGTAGGCGATGTGCCGGGTCTCTATACTGCCCAGGGCGACTTCGTGAAGCAAAGGCGTAAACAGGAAGAAATTCTCGTTGCTGACCATGGTAATATCGACATTTTCATTTCGGTTTAAAGCCCGGACAAGATGACGCAGGGTATAGGTACCGCCAAAGCCACTCCCCAGGATTAAGACCTTTCTGCCGCCCACATAAAGTCTCCTGGGATAGTCGCCTTTGCCACGGGAGAAGTTCCGCGCAGCCTCCTTGAGGAAAGCCAGACTAAACCTCGCCAGCGAAGCCGGATTGAAAACCATCCTGCCAATGGCCCGGTAGCTGTAGCTTCCCGTAAACATCCCCCAGGCCGCCCTGGTGAATGGCTGACGCCCCCTCACATTGTTTTGCTCCTCGGCGATAAGCTGGCGCTGTGCCAGGAGGAAGGTACGAGAGTCCTTTGTCTTATCATTGGCCAGGAACAGCAGTCGCCCCCACCGGTTGTCCCGGCTGATGTCCTGACAGAAGGGCTGATAATAGCGTCTGAAATTCTGGCGCAGTAAGCTGTGATTGACCACTGTTTGAGCCGCCCTCCGAGCGGTCAATAATGATGAGCCGATGCCGTCTTTGTACAGCCTGGATACCGCCGCATCCCCAATGGCCACGAACCTGTCTCCGCAGTAGTTGCGCGCATAACCTGTTGTGGCACGCGGTTGACACCCGCAAACACGCTCGTAACTCCCCGGCAGTAGACTCCGGACAACATCATAGTTCAGAAAATCGTTAATTGAGACCAGGCGTTTGCCGGTGCTGAGCAGCGATACGCTTATGAATGGACCTTTGGGCACCAGCGTCCCGAAAATCAGTCCGGACTGCGGGATTAGAAAGGCGTGGGCGGTATTACCCAGTCGGGACTGTACCTCGGCAAGGCCGACGTGAAGTTCAGCCAGGGCCATAGTAACTGTCTTTGGAGGCATATAGTCGACGCCAGAGATGGGGATAGGTCTGGAATTAACGCCGGTGGCCAGTACCACCAGGTCATATTCCAACCTCTTATCGACTATCTGTATCTCGGCTCCTTGCTCAAGGTAGACCTGGGATACTCTTTGATTCTCTATCTTAGCGCCCTGTTTTTGGGCCTGTGACAGGAGCCACTGGTCAAATCCGACCCCGCCATCATGTGATACACAAGGCCCACCACCCCGGTAGATGCTGGCAATTTCCACACCCCTTTCCGGGTTGGCAATGCTGATGGCTATATGCGGGCTGTGGACTGTATAGCGCTCTATCTTTGTCTGGATTATTTCTGAGGGCACCTTAAGCTGAAGTTCCGCCAAGTTTTCCAGTAGATTGATTGAAAGTATCCCGGCACAGCCCTTGCATCCTTTCGGCCCGACTTCGCTGAAATCCTTCTCCTGGTAAATGGTGACTTCAGGGCGGATGCCCCGTTCGGCCGCGTATTTCAGGAGATACAGCGCAAAGAAGCTACCGGCTGGTCCCCCGCCGATGACGGCAACTCTAGAACCAGTTTCGATTCTTTGTGATTTGTTCATCGAGTGGCTCCCTGATAAGGGCAGGCATACTCTAAGCAAGTAATGTGAGTTTAGTTGCCAGCACGGGAAAAGTCAAAGTTCCTGCAGACCAGGTGATGGGACGATGTCAGTATCACTTGTCGCTTGAGTGTCTCTAAATTCGGGTCTTTTCTACCACACTCCCCACCTGGCCTTGCCGTGAAACTTTAAGTTGAAACGAAGCCCGTATCCTCAGCAATAAACGCACTGCTCCACGTCCGGCGATAAAGCCGGCATCTTATCCATTATCGAGAGATTTAGAGTCAGATTGCCGCGTGCCGCCCGATTCCACTTACGACAGGTCAGGCACCTTCCCGTCCGTTTCACCCACCTATGTCGTGTAGCCTTTGCTGAAGAACCTCAGAGCCGCCGCCTGGTTCACCGCGCGGCTAATCAGCTTCCGGTCAAGAGTCGACTCAGAGTCGATGGTCCGCGCCAAGAATACCTGCGCCATCCTCTGGCGGTCTTTCAATGTCGACCGGGTGCCCAGTCCCCGCTGGCTGTCAAGGTCTTGATAAAACTTAAACTTCGCCATTTCCTCGGCATTAAGAGGGTCGGGGACGTCTTTTGGCGGTTGTGGAACAGTGAGATGCACCTGCAAACGTGAGGGATGTGAGGCCAGAAGACCGGCGACAAAGCTCCACGCCGATAATACTGAGGGTACCAATGCCTTCGTCCGGAAGCTCTTGGAGTTTATTTTGCTCTTCTTGATTGCCTCGTACTGGGCGGCATGCAGGCTGGCGAAGGCTTTGCCGGTCTCCATCAGCCCTTTGTCCGTCCACAGCGCGCTGCCCATCTTTTCCGTCAACGTCCGGTATTCCTCGTCCAGGACGATGCCGGACTGGCAGAGATACGGCTCATAGATGTTCCGGTCCAGCTGGTTATCATTGAGCTGTTCCCCCAGTTGCTTCCCCTGGACATAGTTCACGATAAAACTGCGGGCGGTCTGTGTCGTAATTCGTTCCGCGCGGGAACCAGCGTCCGGGAAGTCTTCTCCGGGTTTGAGCAGTCCGACTTTGGTGCACCACTTTCTCAAATACGGGCCCACGAAAGTCTCTTCCAGCTGCCGGTCGAACAGGTCATTGGAGGCGGCGATATTGGTGTTCGATATCAGGGCCAGCTCCGTCCTCTGCTCTTTCAAGAGGCAGAAGTAGACGCGAAAGCCGTGATACCGCGAGACCTTTTTGTCGAGATACACGTCCATAATGGCTTTCGCCCGGTGCTGGCCTCCCCAGACCTTCAGAGACTTGTCCGGCAGGTAGGACGTTATGTACTCAGCGACGATATCGTTGAACTCGCGCTCCTTCTCGGCGTCCGCCTTCATACGGAGAAAGGTGGTGTGTCTGAGCAGAAGCTCGCGGTTGCCTCGAAAAGTATCGCCGCTCTTTGGGTCAAGCCGGGCATCCAGGCTGACGGCTTTCGACATCGTCTCACCCGATATGGCACATCGAATGTAGTAGCTGTTCTTCACCCCGTCCTGGTAGATAAGAACGGGGACGCTCCCGGCTTTTTCCGCGGTAGGAATCTCTTTCAGAAACGCCTTGACGGTCGCTTCCACCTCCGCGTTCTTGGGAGCGTTGACATCGAAACTGACTTCCATCTTCTAACCTCGATTCCAGGCATTTAATTGGCACAGGACTCACTAATTGTACTCCGCAGTGAACGGGACATTCAAATTGAAAAATCAGGTCTGGGATAAATCCCTATCTATTTGGTAAGGTGACCTAAGTCTGGTGTGGCTCAGCGGCTGACGTTTTCGCCGCTGACTGTGCTACTATGCTCGGGGAAATGAAAATCAACTTCAAAGAGATAGTCAGGGAGAGGTGGGTCACTCTGACAATGCGGCTCTTCCTGGGAGGGGTCTTCATTACCGCCGGCGTGATTAAACTATCACACCTGCAAACGTTTGTGGCCCCTCTTGCTGGGCAACGCTATAGGAAGCCAGAGTCCCGACCGGGCTACACCTTCACGTATTTCTTGACCAGGTCGACCGTGTTGACGGCGTTCAACTTGTTGAAGAGCAAGGCGAAGCGCTCCTCCAGGGCCTCCCCGATTTTGCCCTGAATCTTCTCCGGAAGGCCCCAGAGCTCCTTCTTGAAATCGCCGAAAGCCTTCTTGCGGGTCTTGTAGTAGAACTGCTCGTCCGTCTCCCCCGCCTTACGCTCGTCAGCATATTTCTCCGCGAGGCCCTTGTGCATAGTCTCGGTGAGCGACCGGGGGAAGTCCGGAAAATCAAAAGCGATGTTCTGGAAGCCGGTGGCGAGGTGCACTTCCAGGGTGTTCACCCGCGGGAACATATCGAAGGCTTCGTCGGGCAGAGTTGAGGCACCGTGCTGGACGGCGCCCCCCATCCCGAACTCCTCCCGCGCCGCGCGCGAGAGCTGTTCCAGAGCATTGAAGTCAAGCTGAACTTTGGCAACGGAGCCGTCGGGCAGGACGACGCCGCCGTGCGTCGTTCCGGTCTGCACGCTAATCTTGGAAATACCCTTAATGCTCGGACCAAGCGCCTGCTGGTAGCCCTTCACAAATGCCCTGAGCTCAGCCACCGTGCTGTTCGACTTGCCGATTTCACCAATCTCACCACCGACGGAGATGGTGACGCCCTTCGGCTCAAGGTTGCGGATGAATTTGGTCATCCGGGCGGTGATGCGGCCGTTGTTTGCCTGCTGTTCTTCCAGGGTGGGCTTATCGATTTGCACCAGGGTGGAGGCGTCAATATCAATATTGAGGAAGCCGGCGGCGATGGCTTCGCGGGTGAGCGCCTCGATAGCGGTAGTCTCTTTTTCCGGAGATTCGTAGAACCTGGCACGGTTGAACTGGAAATGGTCACCCTGGAAGAAGACCGGCCCTTTGTAGCCTTCCCTGATTCCGGCGGCGAGACAGGCTACGGTATACTCGTCCGGCGGCTGCTTGGTGTAGCCGATTTCGCCCCGGGAGATTTCAAAGATGAAGGCGCCCACGTTGTTCTTCATCGCGGCGCGGAAGACCGCCCGTGCCATCAGGTAGGTCAGGCCGCGGAGATTCATCGCCGGCACGGTGATGCCGTGGTAGAGACCCTTGCCCGCCGCTTCATAGAGCCCCTGCATGCTGGCCAGAACAATTCCCTGCTCCTT
>JBGOXU010000005.1:0-14723 GCA_041479305.1 Dehalococcoidia bacterium | reverse complement strand
GTGATGTCCTTCAGCGGCAGTTCGACGGCGGCTTCCGCATCCTGCGGCACGACGAGGATGGTCCCCTTGAGCGCATTGACGCCCACCACTTTGGCCTCACCCATACGGGTGGTGACGTATTGGCCCACCCTCGGCATCTGGTCCTTGAGGTCGCGGTACTGCTCGTTTTCGTAGCTGAGACAGCACATCAGACGGCCGCACGACCCGGAAATCTTCATCGGGTTAAGGGGCAGGTCCTGCTCCTTCGCCATCTTGATGGTCACCGGTTGGAACTCATCGATGAAGCTGGCGCAGCAGAGATGGCGGCCGCACCGCCCGAAGCCACCCACCAGTTTGGCTTCATCGCGCGCGCCCACCTGCCGCAGCTCAATCCTGACGCGGAACTGCTGGATCAATCTTCTAAGCAGCTCCCGGAAGTCCACCCGGTCCTCGGCGCTGAACATAAAGGTCAGCCGGTTGCCATCGAGATTATACTCGGCGGTGAGCAGTTTCATCGGCAGCTGAAGCTCGTTAATCATCTTGCCGCACTCGATGAGTGCCTCTTCAGCCTTGGCGTCCAGCTCCTCGCCGTGTTTGACGTCCTCGGGTGAAGCGAGACGGACTACCGGTTTGAGCGGCTCGGTGATTTCATTTGCCAGCACCTGTCGCGGCGCGATGACCACCCGCCCGATTTCCAGGCCCCGCGCCGTCTCCACGATGACGTGCTCGCCTATCTTAATCTCAAACTCGGCTGAGTCGAAATAATAGACCTTACCGGCCCTGCGGAATCGAACACCAACAACATTAGCCATATCTTAAACTGTGGTAGTGAGTTTGCCCTCACCACGCCCCTCCTCTTCTGGCATATCCAGCATCAGCACTTCCAGGACGAGCCTCGGGTTGGCATTCAGCCTGAGCTGTGCCCCTGCCTCCTGGACACTGTTGATGAATGTCCGGATTTGTGCCAGTTGATACCTCTTTGCCATTTCATCCAGTTCTTTGGTCCGGTCGATATTCGTTGTCATTTCCCCATGGCCTGCCTTGACTAGCATCAGGTCCCGCCACCAGTCGAGCCAGAGGTCAAGCGCCTCCTGCACCCCCTCGCGGTTCTGTCCGAACTGGGCCGCGAGCTGGCTGGCATAAGCGAAGCGCCCCTCCAGGTCCGAGCTAATAACATCAAGCAGGCGGTCGAGTTTCTCACCCATCTGCTGGACCAGCCCCCCATCCGCGGCGGCGGCAACCGCCCAGCCCAGACAGCCGTGCGATAGCCGCGCTAACAGCTTCGCCCGCTCCGCTTCAATCTGCCAGCGGCCGATGAGCGCCGCCTCTATGTCCTGGGTCGGGAGAGGCATCAGCTCGACCTTCTGACATCGGGAGACTACGGTTGAAAGTAGTAGTTTATCGTTCTCCGTCAGCAGGACGAAGACCACCTTGCCCACCGGCTCCTCCAGCGTCTTGAGCAGTCGATTTGCCGCTTCCGACGAGAGGGACTCCGTACCCTCAACTATAAATATTTTACACTTCCCCTCAAAAGGAGGCAAATTGGCGGCGTGCTGCATCTCTTTGATTTGTTCAATACTGATTTCCGTCCTCAGCTTGCCATCCGTGGCTTTCTCATCCTTCGACAGGCGGATTACCTGGACATCGGAGTGATTGCTGGCGGCGATTTTGCGGCAGGACGGGCAATTCCCGCAGGGTCGCTCTTTTTCCGCGCAGTTGAGCGCCTGCGCCAGGTTGGTTGCAAGCGTCATCTTACCCACGTGCGGCGGCCCGACAAAGAGATAGGCGTGAGCGAGCGTATCCCGTTCTAGCCCCTTCTGGAGCAGGGTGACTGCTCGAGCCTGTCCGATGACGTCCCACACCTAAGATTCCCTTCGCATAATTCGTAGCACCAAATCCTTAACTTCTTTGCGCCCAAGCAATTGCTCTGGCCCCAAACCTTTTTTACGTAACTTCTCAATACATTCAGGACAGATGTTTATTGGTCTTTCCCTTCCTGCTTCAAACTCTTTGCCGCATAATTCACACTTCAATTTCATGCTTAGTCCCCTTCTAAATAACGTCGCAGCGGACTATGTCTTCGAATGTCTCGCGGCGCCGGATGAGGTACGGCTTGCCCTTCTGGACGAGCACCACCGCCGGCCTCAGCGAGGCGTTGTAGTTGCTCGCCATTGCCAGGCAGTAGGCGCCGGAGTCGGGAATTGCCAGGATATCGCCGGCGCTCATCTCGGGCAGGACGATGTCGCGGATGAGAATATCGCCCGATTCGCAGAATTTCCCGGCGATGGTCACTTTCTTTTCATCCTTGGCCGTGGCCCGGTTCGCCAGAAGTGCCTCATACTTCGCGCCATAGATGGCCGGCCGGATGTTATCGCCCATCCCGCCGTCCACCGACACGTAGTGCCTAACGCCGGGGATGTCCTTGACCACCCCCACCGTGTAGAGCGCCACACCGGCCTGGCAGACCATCGCCCGGCCCGGCTCGATGACCAGTTGCGGCGGTGCCAGCTTGAGTTCCTTGATTTTGCCGGTCAGTTTGGCGATTATTTTTTCGGCGTAATGGGAGACCGGCGGCGCCGGGTTATCGAGCGTATACTGGACGCCTATGCCGCCCCCGATGTCGAGTTCCTTAAGCACGAAGCCCACCTTCGACTTCATCTTCGCCGCCAGGTCGAGGACGACGCCAATCGCTTCCACGTACGGCTCCGCCTCGAAAATTTGCGAGCCGAGGTGGAAATGAAGCCCGACCAGGTTGAGATTGGAGGCTCTCATCGCCCTGCTGATAGCATCCTCGGCGGTGACCAGCGGGAAGCCGAACTTGCTATCGGTGATGCCGGTGCTGATGAACTTATGGGTGTGGGGGTCGACGCCAGGGGTGAGCCTCAGCAAAATATCCTGCTTGACGCCTTTCTCTCTGGCCAGAGCGCTGAGCATTTCCATCTCGTGGAAGTTATCGACGACGATTTTGCCGACCTTCCACTCCAGCGCCTGATTTAGTTCTTCTGTAGATTTGTTATTGCCGTGGAAATAGACCTTTACCATCGGGAAGTCCACGGAATGAGCAATGTACATCTCGCCTTTAGAGACCACGTCCAGCCCCAGCCCCTCCTCCTTGAACATATTCACCAATGCCCGGTTCATAAAGGCTTTGGCCGCATAGAGTATGACTGTGTCAGCGTAGCGACTGCCAAACTCTTTCTTGAACTCGGCGCACTTACTGCGGAGGGTATCCTCGTCAAAGACGTAGAGCGGCGTGCCAAACTCCCGGACTAAGTCGAGGCAATCACACCCGCCGATGACCAGATGGCCCTGGCGGTTGACCTCAGCCGTAAGCGGGAAAAGTGATAGTCTGGGAATATCCTGCCTGGTCGTCATAATCAGCCTCCAGTCTTATGTTAACAATGCCTGAGCTCAACGTCAACATAAACAAGTCTACCGCTACACGTCAAAGCTGGCCTACTTTCTACAGTAGACCCTAACATAGCTTCCCTTCTTAAAATAGTTGGTAATGGAATTGAATGGCGGGTCTACCTGCTTC
This sequence comes from Dehalococcoidia bacterium, assembly GCA_041479305.1. Taxonomy (GTDB): domain Bacteria; phylum Chloroflexota; class Dehalococcoidia; order Dehalococcoidales; family RBG-16-60-22; genus JBGOXU01. The sequence continues at coordinate 11,206 of JBGOXU010000005.1, read as the reverse complement.
ATAATTCTAATCAAAGCCCCGAAGGCAAGTCTTAAGGGAGATATCAATCTTTTCTTTTTCAATATCCTGACCGCTCTCCCATATGTGGTATCTGGTTCGAAATATTGCGCTGAAAAGAAGTCAAAAGCAGTTGGGTTCACTCCACCTCAGTAATGAAGCAGTCAGGAATGTGAGGTGACAATTCCCCTTCGCTTTCGTGCTGACGCTAGTACTGATTCCTAGTAATCCCCTTGCAGAGCACAGGCGTCCGGGAAGTACTGCACGGTGGCGTCCGGGATGACGGCGACTTTGGCTTTGCTCCCGTATCTCTTTTTCAGGTCGGTGATGACCTCATTCCAGCTGGAGGCAAAGTTTACCAGCTCGTAAGGCGCCAGCCAGTCAACGCCCACCCTGTCCGGGTAGGGCATGAAGACGGTCAGCTTTTTGGTGTTCTCCGGCAATCCGGCATGCCGGCCCTCAGGCCCCGGCACATTCCAGCCCCTGCCGCCGAACTTTTTGCCAAAGCTCCGCCCGAAGTAGTGGAGAATCTGTCCGGCGGGATAGACGGACATCAGGACCATATCGCCGCCCTTTTTCGTCAGGAGTGGGGAGGCGATGAAAGGCGCCAGAGTAATCTCGTTGGCTTTCTGGTAGCAGTTGGCGACGACGATATTACAATTGCTGACCATCTCAGTAGCATAGTGCTCGCGTGCGACTTTGACGCCGGCTTTGTACTCTTCGATGAAGTCGCCGACAAAGAGCGCGGCAACTTCTCGCTTCTGGTTCAGGATGGCGTCCACTTTCACATCCAGCCGGGCCATTCTCGCTGCTTCATCGATATCCGCCTTGAGGATGTTGCCCGCCAGATTGCATATGCAGACTTTATCGCACAGGCCGAGGCGGGTGTGGTTGGCATCGATGGTGTCCATTGCCACGACACCGGGCAGGATGATTTTACTGCCGCCGCCGAAACCGAAGGGGTGGGGCACGATGGCGCCGACGCCGATGCGCAGGTCGCAGGCCATATACTCCGCGTTCACGGCCACAGGCGTGCCCCAGCTCGTCTGGCCGAGCGGAACGCAGTTCTCATAGGGATTGTGCTGGTAGACGAGATAGCGGCGCAGGATATCCGGTCCCAGTTTTTTGGCGAGCTCCAGGTTGTTCATCGCCCCGTGCGCGCCGAACGCGGCGATGAAGCGGATATTGTCATCTTTGATGCCGCCGGCCTTGAGCTCTTCCAGGACAAAGGGGACGATGACATCAGCCGGCGTGCCGCGGGACAAATCGTCAAAAAGGATGACGACTTCCTTCTTGCCCTTGGCCATCTCCCGGATGGTCCGGGTGCCGATAGGATTGGCGAAGGCTTTCCTCATCTGTGTGGCGGTCAGACGAGGGGCATTCCAGCCCTTCATCTGGCAGCAGTGCACATCCCAGGTGGCGGGAAAATCCAGCGTCATCTCCTCATCGCCGTAGTAGGGCATGACCGGTACTTTGACTTTGTTGGCTTTAGCTGGCATCGCGTCCTCCTGAATTCACTCAAATCGTTGCGTCAGTCTTGTGGAAAATGATAGCACCACGATTCAAGATAATCAAGCGGGGCGTTAATATCCTATTTGTCATTGCGAGGAATCCTTCGGCGGAAGGATGACGTGGCAATCTCAATGAATCGAATAATCTTTTGAGACTGCTTCCCCTTCCATAGAAGGGTCGCAGTGACAGTCTGGGGTTTTGAGACTGCTTTGCTGCGCTCGCCATGACCCCGTTCCAGGCAAACTTTCCATTAGTCCTTCGAAAAAGCTAAAATAGAAGCAGGGGGACTTTGGTGATTAAGCTACTACTGATAGTCCTGAGCTGGCTCTTCGCGCTGGCCGTCGTTGTTTCCGCCTGCAAACCGGCGGCTACTTCGACATCGCTTTCGGAAAACGAAAGGCTGGAGCTGGTCAAGGAAATCAAGGCGTTTCAGAAGAAGCTCGGCTTCGACCCGACGGAAAACTTCGCCAGCTACTCCGATAAGAAGGAAGCCTACGACTACTATTTCTACGCGCCGGTCGCCGACCTTCCGTACTCGCTCGACGACCCCGCCCTGAAGTACGGGGAGGGGACGGCACGGACATCGTCCATCGACACTCGGAAGTATGACGTCTTCTACTACTCAATACCGGCGCTGGCGGGCATCAGCACGCCCATCACTAAATCACTTCTAGAATCGCCGCTGCACCGCTTCATTTTCATCGTCTTCCACGAGGACTGGCACGAGCAAATCAAATCGCCGCTGGGTATCGAGGAAGCCTCCGGCGAGCTTATGGGCTACGTCTCTTCGTTGCTCTTCACCGAGGAGAGGTTCGGCCGCGATTCGGAAGTCTACGCCACGCTGGACCGCGAGCTGACCAACAAGCTCAAGGAAAGCCGGGTCTTTCAGTCCTACTACGAGAAGCTGGCCGCTCTCTACGGCGATTACCGCGCGGGCAAAGTCACGGAAGCGGAGACGCTGAGTCGCAAAAGCCAGCTAATCAGGTCGCTGGACGACGACATCTACGGGGTGTGGGGCAAGCGGCGCGACCAGTTGAACAATGCCTTCATCGCTTTCCAGATGACTTATTACCGCCATCTGAATCTGATGCACGATGTCTTCTCCGCCAGCAACTCGGACATAATGGCAACCATCAAGGTCCTGCGCGGCATCCCGGAGCAGGGCGGCTCGTTCGATAACGACATCGAGCGGGTGAAGGGCATCGAGGGTCGGGTGGCGGAGTACCTCCGGAACAACAGAGTCTGAGCCTCTGGTCCCTTAATAATAAAATCTTGCGCAAAATGGGGAAAAATATCCTTGTTATTCAATTGCTGTTTTGTCATTCCAGCGAAAGCGGGAATCCAGATGGGGATGGGGTGAAGGCTGGATAGTCGGGTCAAGCCTTCAGGCTGAATCCGGATGAAGCCCGACTATGACAAAGAGTGCTATTTTCGTACTTTGGGGTGCCGATGAAATCGGCATGGAGGATTGCGAGGCCCGATGGAATCGGGGCGTGGCAATCTCGGCTTTGTCTAACGTCCGTAGCTCAGGCGGGCGGCGAGGCGCACCGGCAAACCGGCCCGCATCATCTTGTCCTGGGTGGACTTGAAATCGTAGGGGAGGCGGTAGAGTTTGACCAGGTTGGCCTCGCTATCGTAAATGGCGTAGCTGGCGCGCGGGTCGCCGTCTCGGGGCTGGCCCACCCCGCCCGGGTTGATGATGAGCCGGTTCTTCCCCAGCGCCAGGCCCACGTTCATCGATAGCTGTCCGGAGGAGCAGTGGCCATCGTCCTCCTGCTTGAAGACCATCGGCACGTGCGTGTGGCCAACAAAGCAGTACTTGGAGGTGAAGAACGGGAAGTTCTGGCCGGCAATGCTGCTGGAAAGCGTGTACTCCCAGATTGGCTCCCGCGGGCTGCCGTGGACCAGGGTGAAAGCCTCCCTCGCCTCGACCCTGGGCAGACGCTGGAGGTAATCGGTATCGACCGGATTTAACTGTCTTTCTGTCCAGCGGCAGGCGGTCTGCGCATCCGGATTGAACCGGGCAATATCAATCTTGCCGATGGCTCCCCAGTCGTGGTTGCCGGCAACGCAGACGTGGTTGCATTGCTTCAGAAGCTCGATGCAGGCGTGCGGGTCTGGCCCGTAGCCAACGACGTCCCCGAGGCACCAGATTTCCTCCACCTTGCCCTGCTTGCCAATGTCCTTGAGGACGGCGGTGAACGCCTCGAGGTTGGAGTGGATATCGGCAATAATGGCGTAACGCATTTGCCTAAAAACATAGCAGGTTTTGCCAAAGATTACAAGAGGGTGGTGAAACACTCCGCTCCCATTTGTCCCCCCAGCTACGGCGTGCTATAATTTTCCCGATGAAAGTCTCAGAGCTTGGCGAATTCGGGCTGGTCGACCTCCTCGGCAAAATGGTGGAAAACTCCCAGGACCTCCAGTTCAACTCCTGGCGCCAGCTCATCCTCGGCATCGGCGATGATGCCGCCGCCTGGTACAGCGATAACTCAATCCAGCTCGCCCACGTCGACTCCTTGTTTCAGGACATCCATTTCCGGTTTGACCTGACTTCCTGGCACGACCTGGGCTGGAAATCGCTGGCGGTCACGGTGAGCGATATCGCCGCGATGGGCGGCATACCCACCTACGCCCTCGTCTCCCTGACCCTTCTCGACGACAACGAGGTCGATGACGTGACCACGATGTACCGCGGTATGATTGAGCTGGCCAAGCGCTACGGCATCGCCATCATCGGCGGCGATACCAGTCGCGCGCCGGTGGTCTCCATCACGGTTACCGTTCTCGGCACGACCATCGACCGTGACAAGGCGAACATCCTGACCCGTAATAGCGCCCGGCCCGGCGACAAAATCGCCATTACCGGCTACCTCGGTTCCGCGGCCGCCGGCTTCAGAATGCTCAGTGAGAAGCTCAAGTTCGATGACGAGAGCACCAGCTACCTGCGCGATGCCTTCTGCAAACCTCTGCCCCGCGTCTCGGAAGGTCTGATACTGGTCAGGAACGGCGTCAAAGTGGGGATAGACGTCAGTGACGGCCTTATCTCCGACCTGAACCACATCTGCAAAGCCAGCCACGTCAGCGCCCGCATCAACGCCGATAAGCTGCCCATTCACCTCGTCGTTAAGTCAAAGTTCAAGAAAGAAGCCATCGACCTGGCGCTCTCCGGCGGTGAGGACTACGAGCTTCTCTTTGCCGCCCCCGACGCGGTGATGGAGAAGGTGAAGACCGCCCTGTCCTGCCCGGTGACGGTCATCGGTGAGATTGCCGAGGAGGACCGCTGGGGCAAAGCCTATATCGTGGACTCGCAAGGCAAGCCTTACCACCTGCACAAGCCGGGCTGGGAGCACTTCCGCCTCAAGTAGTGCATTCATTCCTTAGCGAGAAAGGATTCCTATGTCCGAGCGACCCCGCATCAAGTTCAATTTCGATATGACTGACGGCCTCTGCTTTGGCTGCGGCCAGAACAACCCCATCGGCCTCAAGCTGAATTTCAAGAAGGAGGATGCCATCGTCCGGGCGGAGTTCACACCGGCCAAACTGTACCAGGGCTGGGCGGGCGTCCTGCACGGCGGCATCATCGCCAGCGCCCTCGACGAGGGGATGGGCTGGGCAACCAAGCTGGCCGGACTCGACTGCGTCACTGCCCGCCTGCGGGTCAACTTCAAACACCCGGTCGCCGTCGGCGAGCGTCTCATTATCACCGCCACCATCACCAAACAAAGCGCCAAATACGTTGAGACCGAGGCCAAGATGACTCTGCCTGACGGCACCTTGATGGCGGAAGGCTTCGGCACGCACGCCATTATTGCTCCGAAGGAGCCGGAGTCCTGAATGTCCGGTAGGCTTGAGGCGGTCATCTGGGATATGGATGGCGTCATTGCCGATACCGGCAAGTACCACTTCCAGGCGTGGCAGGATGTTTTCCAGAAGCGAGGGATTCAGTTCACGCTGGAGGAGTTCAAGCGTCACTTTGGGCAGAGGAATGATACCATTATCAGGTATGCCTGCAAAGGCAACATCTCGCCCGAGGAACTGGACGCGGTTGCCCGCGAGAAAGAAGCCAACTACCGCGACCGGGTGGCGGCCAACGTCAAGGCGCTTCCGGGCGCCATCGAGCTTATCAAATCACTCCGGCAACACCGGATAAAGATGGCAATCGCTTCCTCCGCCCCGCCCGAGAACATCCACCTCATTATCGACAGCCTGGGAATAGAGCCGTACTTCGAGGCTATTGTCTGGGGCCGGGAAGTCACTGAAGGCAAGCCCAGCCCCCAGGCGTTTCTCCTCGCGGCCAAGAAGTTGGGCGTGACACCCCAGAATTGCGTGGTCATCGAGGATGCCGTGGCCGGAGTCGCCGCCGCCAAAAGAGCCGGGATGAAATGCATTGCCGTGACCAATACTAACCTGAGAGAAAAGCTCAGCGAAGCGGACGTTGTCGTCGATTCGCTGGAAAAGGTAAATGTCGACAGCTTAGTCCGGTTGTTCAATGCTCAGACGTAAGGAGGTTGTCGATGGAGCGGTCGCTGGTTATTATCAAGCCTGATGCGATGCACACCGGACTGGGTGGCGCCATTATCAGCCGGCTCGAGGCGAAGGGGCTGAGAGTCGCCGGAATCAAGCTGGTCCATATGGACCGCGACATGGCCGAAAGGCACTACGGCATGCACCGGGGCAAGGCTTTCTTTGAAGAGTTGATGGACTTTATGACCTCGGCGCTAATTATGGCCATCGTTTTTGACGGGGAGAACGCCGTGCAGGTTATCCGCGAGGCGATGGGCGCCACCGACCCGGCGAAGGCGGCGAAGGGAACCATGCGGGCGGACTTCGGCACGGATGCCACGCGCAATGCCATTCACGGCGCCGACTCGGTGGCAGAAGCGGAGAAGGAAATCAAGCTCTACTTCCGGGACGACGAGCTGTTTTCCTCGAAGAAGTAGCCTACTGAATGCGGATGACGGGGCTGGCATCCGCCCAGAGCTCGTCCAGCTGGTAGTACTCGCGCTCTGGTTTGTCAAAGACGTGGACGATGACGTCGCCGTAATCGAGCAGCATCCAGCCGGAATCGGCCGTCCCCTCGTGGTGGCCGGGGACAACACCCTTGGCTTTGAGGGTCTTCTCGACTTCTTCAATAATCGCCTTGAGTTGCGGTGTGCTTTCGCCGGAGCAAATGACAAAATAATCGGCGAAACTGCAGACTTTTTGGGCGTCCAGCAAAACGATATTCGTGGCTTGCTTTTCGCTGCAGGCTTCAACTGCCTTCCGCGCGACTTCGATTGCCTTCAGTCTCAATCCCTCCGTGCTAATTGAATTATAGCATAAAGGGCCTCAAGAGGTGTATCTTACATTTGTCAGGTAGTCTCAAAAGGTATCGTTCGGATTTGGCTGGGTAACCAACCTATCCCCTTGCTCCTTCCAGTTTTTCGAGTCTGTAGAGTTTATGGAGTCATAGAGTCATGTTTTAGGTTGGAACCAACTCAACAAACCCAATCAACTCAACAAACTCAGGGTAGGGGGCGATTAATTGGGTGAGGCAAAATTCAACCAATGACGAACGGAGCCCCTCAAAAGGGCACACCTTGACACCTTATCGCTGACTTCTTTAATATGCGGATAGAGGAGGAGGTGTCCATGACGACAGAGAAATTCACGATTTCCGGAAGCCAGCTGGTGGAGAAGGTGAAACAGCTTATCCGCGAGGGGAACGTCCGGCGGGTGCGTATTGTGCACGACGGAAAGACGGTGCTGGAACTGCCGCTGACTATCGGCGCGCCGGTGGTGGCGGTGGGGATTATGGCGGCGCCGGTCCTCGCCGCGCTGGGGGCTTTCGCCGCTCTGGTTTCCGAGTGCGCCATCGAGGTTGAGAAGGTGGAGCCGAAGAAATAGATGACCGAAATTATCCTGGCGCGGCACGGCGAGACCGAGTGGAACGTCTCCGAGGTCTTCCGCGGCCGGGCCGACATCCCGCTCAACCAGACGGGAATAAAACAGGCAGAATTGCTGGCGCAGTTCCTGGACGGACGGAAGATAGAGGCGGTCTATTCCAGTCCCTTGAAACGCGCGCTGAAGACCGCCGAGATTATCGCCGCCCGCAACAAGCTGGATGTTCAAACCGCGCCCGGGCTGATTGATTTTGACTTCGGCGAATGGAACGGGCTATCGCTTCAAGACGTCAAGGGCAGGTACCGCGAAGTCTTTGCCGTGTGGGCGGAGCGTCCGCAAGAGGCGAGGATACCGGGCGGGGAGACGCTGGATGGCGTGACGGAAAGGGCGATGTCCGTAGTGACGGAGGTAGTCAAGAAGCACCAGGCACCGGTAGTGCTTGTCTCCCACCGGGTGGTGAACAAGGTGCTGATTCTGGCGCTACTGGGGCTGGACAACTCGCGGTTCTGGAGCGTCAAGGTGGATACCGCCGGCATCACTATCTTCGACTATGACAAGGGCAGGTTTGTTCTGACTAAGCACAACGACACCTCATACCTGGAGCCGTTGCGCAAGGCGCCTCTGCGGGATTTTTAGATATCCGGGCACCGTTGGCGCGGCAAAACACAGAAGAGGAGTTGACCTACTCATGAAGACCTCACCCCCTTTATCCCCCGCTCCTATATCCCCCGCTCCTATGAGGGCGGGGGAAGAGTTTTTTAAGAGGGGTTAGCACCCCTTCAGGGTGAACCCCGCTTCTTGGGCAGAGGTAATATAGTGCCTGCTCCCCAGGTCCCCCCATCTGTGAAAAGAGACGCCATACTGGAGTGTCCGACTTTTGGGATATCATAAGTTCAGGGCCCCAGTCACCGTCCCGTATTCCTGTTGCTTAGTTCTCGTTTCGTGCTATACTGTGGGCGTACATCGGGGGTCAATATGAAGGGCAAAGACCTGTTATCAATTTCCGACCTGACCGGCGAAAAGCTGAAGGCGCTCATCAGGAGCGCCGTCGATATGAAGGAAGGCGGCTGGAGGACCACCCTCAGCGGGAAGTCGCTGGCGCTCGTCTTTGAAAAACCATCCCTGCGGACCAGGGTGAGCTTTGAGCTGGCGATGCGCCAGTTGGGCGGGGAATCGCTTTACCTTTCGCCGGAAGAGGTTGGATTGGGCCGGCGCGAGTCCATCCCCGATGTCGCTCGCGTTCTTTGTCGCTACGTGGACGTCATTGCGGCGCGCACCTTTGCCCATAGCACGGTGGAGTCGCTGGCGGCCTTTGCCTCCGTGCCGGTCATCAACGCCCTTTCCGATTTTGAGCATCCCTGCCAGGCGCTCGCCGACCTGATGACTATATTTGAAAAGAAGGGTGACCTGGAAGGATTGACGGTGGCTTACACCGGTGACGGCAACAACGTGGCAAACAGCCTGATGCTGGCATCCGCTCTTGCCGGTGTGAACTTCCGCATCGCTGCCCCCAAAGGCTACGAGGTCCAGGAGAAGGTGCTCAGCCTGGCTCAGGAATATGCCGATAACTCCGGCTCAAGGATACTGCTGACGGAAGACCCGAAGGTGGCGGTGCGGGGGGCGGACGTTGTCTACACTGATGTCTGGACGAGTATGGGGCAGGAAGCGGAGGCGCCGAAACGCCGCGAGGTCTTTGCCAATTACCAAGTGAATAGTGACCTTCTCGCTCTGGCCCGGGAAGACGCCATCATAATGCACCCTCTGCCGGCGCATCGCGGCGAGGAAGTCTCGGCGGACATACTGGACACGGAGCAGTCCGTAGTTTTCGACCAGGCGGAGAACCGGCTTCACGCTCAGAAAGCCCTGCTGGCGGAGATGCTCGGCGGTCTGGAGATACTGGGCTAACCCCCGAGGAGAATGCCGTGAGCAAGCCGATGGTAGCCATTGTCGGGCGGCAGAATGTGGGTAAGTCCACTCTCCTCAACCGGGTCGTCGGTAAGCCTCTGGCAATCGTGGAAGACCTGCCCGGCACCACCCGCGACCGCCTTTTTGCCAACGTATCGTGGGGTGGGGTTGAGTTTGTTCTCGTTGACACCGGCGGTCTGGAGATGGAATCGCGCAGTACCATTTCTCAGCGTGTGCAAGCGCAGGTGGGAACGGCCATCGCCGAGGCTGATGTTATTCTCTTTCTCGCGGACGTGCAGGATGGCGTGGTCCCGCTCGACCTGCAGATTGCCGGCCGGCTCCGCAAAACGAATAAGCCGATTGTGCTGGCGGTAAACAAAGCCGATAACCTCAAGCTGGAGAACCAGGCCGTCGATTTCTACCAACTCGGCTTGGGCGAGCCCGTGCCCATCAGCGCCTACCACGGCAAGGGCACGGCTGAGTTGCTGGATAAAATCATCGCGCTTCTGCCGCCACCTTCGGAAGATGAAGTCAAACCGGAGCTGATGAGAGTAGCCATCGTGGGGCGGCCGGGAGTGGGGAAATCGATGCTGTTGAACGTGATGGTGGGCTGTGAGCGCGTCATCGTGGGCGACATTCCCGGAACGACGCGTGACGCGATTGATACGCTGGTTGACTTTGACGGAAGAAGTGTGTTACTTATTGATACCGCAGGCATTCGCCGGCGGGGACGCGTCGAGGTGGGGGTGGAGAAGTACAGCGTCATCCGTGCCCTGCGTGCCATCGACAGGGCGGACGTGGTCCTGCTGGTGATGGACGCCGGTGAGACAGTGACTGCCCAGGATATGCACGTCGCCGGCTACATCGAGCAGGCGGTGAAGGGGGTAGTGGTCATCGTCAATAAATGGGACTTGGTCGAGCCGAAAAGCAAAGCGGAGTGGACGGATTACGTCCGGGGCGAGATGAAGTTCCTGGACTACGCCCCGATATTATTCACCTCGGCGCTGACCGGCGAGGGGGTCGATAAACTCCTGCCCCAGGCATACGAAGCGTTCCAGGAGAGGCAGAGGAAGATAGAGACTGCGGAGTTGGACGACGTTGTCCGAGGGGCCGTAATGGCTCACGTTATCCCGCGGAGGGGGAAGAAAGTGCTCAAGCTGTTCAGAGTGGCCCAGACGGCAACAAACCCGCCCGTCTTTACATTTTCCGTTAATGATGCTAAACTAATTCACTTCTCCTACAAGCGGTTCCTGGAAAACAAGCTGCGCCAGGCCTTCGGTTTTAACGGAACGCCCATCCGCCTGGTGTTTAAGGTAAGGGGAGGGCGATGATTATTGCCAAGTTCGTTGGCGTGGTGTTAGCCAGCTACCTGCTCGGCTCAATTCCCTTCGGGCTGATGATTACCCGGAAGGCGAGTGGGGTAGACGTCAGGACCATCGGTAGCGGCAAGATTGGCGCCACCAATGTCCTGCGGGTGGCGGGGAAGAAGGCGGCGGTACTCTCCTTAGTCCTGGATTTGCTCAAAGGCACCCTGGCAGTCCTCTTTGCCGGTCTCATCCTCAGCGGAGACTACATGGTCGCCGGTAACCATACCATCTGGCTGGTGAAGAGCGCCCAGGTGCTCGGAGCCGTTGTGGCTGTCTGCGGTCATAAGTGGTCGATATTCCTCAAGTTCAATGGGGGAAGAGGAGTGGCCACCTTCTTCGGCGGATTGGCGGCGCTGTCACCGGTGGTGGCGCTTTTCGGCGCGGAGGTGCTGGTGATTGGGGCGGGACTGACGCGTTATATGTCGCTGGGTTCGATTGCCGGGGTGGTGGGGGCTTACATTATCCTGGTGCCGCTCACCATCTTCGCCGGGTTCCCGGTTGAGTATTTGATTTATGCCTTCATCGGCGCCATTTTCATC
>JBGOXU010000004.1:0-15621 GCA_041479305.1 Dehalococcoidia bacterium | reverse complement strand
GATTCCGGATCAAGTCCGGAATGACAGAGGATGTAAAGGCATTTGTAAGACACTACACTAGACATGAATGACGGCCACATGCAGCTCTGAATGGTTAAAACACCTTCAAGGGCTCTGGAGAAAGTGGCTGGGTTGTGTGTGCCCGACCCAATCACACGAACGCGCTACCCTCTCATTCCCTCTTCCCAATTTCCAGCCCCAGAATTCGCCTCGCTTCACCGGGCGTCGCAATTTCCCTCCCGTAAGCGGTCGAAATACGTACTGCTCTCCTGACCAATTCCCCATTTGATGGCAGAACTCCTCCGGAATATTCCAGGACATCCTCTAAGCCAACTCTCACATGGCCGCCTAAGGCTATGCCCAGCGTTATCATCTGAACGTGTGCGTTACCTACTCCAGTCACGGAAAAAGTAGACCCCTCAGGTAAAATCTCTCTCATATGTAGCAAATTCTTGGGAGTCCCTTTTATCGAACCAGGCACATTCATTACGAGATTGAAGTGCATCGGCGTTTTGATTAATCCCTTCCTCGCCAAGAATTCGGCGTTGCTTATCATGGCAACATCAAAAGCTTCTATTTCGGGTTTAATGCCGTTATCAAGCATTTTCCGGCAGAGGTATTCGATTAGCTCCGGCGGATTGGCGTTGACTCCGGCAGCGAAATTGGAGGAGCCGGTTGCCAGGCTGGCCATCTCAGGTTTCAACTCCAAGGGCGCTCCTCTTTCCTCCATCGTTTTCCCACCACGAGCACCTGTCGATATTTGAATTATGATGTCGCACTTTGCTCGGATTTTCCCCACGATTTCTTCGAACACTTCAGGGTCGGCGGTGGGTCGCCCGCTCTTGTCCCTGGCGTGCAAATGCGCTATTGCCGCTCCCTCCTGATAAGACCGGTACACATCTTCAGCGATTTCGTCCGGGGTTAGCGGCACATTGGGATTTTCTTCTTTTGTTGGCACATTTCCGGTGGGCGCTATGGTTACGATGAGTTTATTCATGGCAACCTCCCAATCGTACCTTGCCGACTGACCCTGGGAGACACCTCGAACCGGCATCAGTCTCAAGAACTGCCGATGGACACTTTTGCCCGGGCGTAACGGACGGCTATCTCGTCATCGTTCGGCAGAACGCGGGAGACGGCCTCAAAATCCTCGAGCCAGTAGCCGGCGTCATTTCGCCAGGCAATAATAAATTTGTCCCTATCGGCGGGGTCGGCCGCGCGGTGGTACCGCATATAGACGAAGGACTCGTCCAATCCGACGACTTCTATCTTGCCGCGGGCGTGCGACATTATGAAAAGTGCCCGCTTAGCGGTGCCGGAGACATTAGCCCGGGCCTGCTGAAAGACCTGGTAGGCTCTTACCAGCGGCACGGCGAAGGGCTTGTTGCCTATCGCCGGTCTCATCTGGAAAGTATAATAGGGAGAAACACCAATAAATGAGAGCTTGTTGAAGAGCTCGGCAAGCACGGCGGGGCTATCGTTGACGCCGCGGATGAGGGGACACTGATTGAAGAGAATGGCGCCACTGTCCAGCAAAATGCTGATGGCCCGGACAGCTTCTCCGGTTATCTCCCGCGGATGGCAGAAATGAAGCATAAAGTACATTCGCTTCTCCGGGGTGCTGAACTCCTTCACCATCTTGGGCAGGTCAGCATCGTCGATGACGCGGAAGGGATTGAACACCGGCATCCTGGTGCCGATTCTGACAATCTGGACGTGCTCTATTTTCCTCAATGCGGCAATTACTTCTCTCAGGTCGGAAGTCTTAAGGCGGAGCGGGTCGCCGCCGGTGAGCAGGACATTGTTCACCTCCTGGTGGTCCCGGATATACGCCACCGCCGGACGATAGTCTTTGAGTGTCTCGTGTTCCCGGTCGGCCATAAAAAGCCGCTTGCGGAAACAGTAGCGACAGCGCCCGCCGCAGGAGTCACTGAGGAGAAAGAGCGCCGTATCCGGGTACTTGTGTTCCAGTCCCGGAGCTACAGTGTAGCGCGCCTCATTGGAGGGGTCAATCATCCCCCAATCTTCCAGTTCTTCCGGGGAGGGGATGACTATCCGCCGTATCGGGTCGGCCGGGTCATTCCAGTCAATAAGCCCCAGGTAATAGCTGTTGGCGCCAAAGGGGAACTTGCCCGCCACTTTTTCCAGCTCCCGGGCTTCTTCAGGGGGAAGCTGGGGAACAAGGGAAAGACGATTGACGTACCTGACCTTACCCATATCGCTCCTTCCTTGTGTCCGTCTAACTCGATGCTACTGCGAAAATCGTATGTTGTCAAGAATTTTGAGCCTGGAAAACTGCGGTTATCGTAGCGAACTGGGCTATTGTATGCTAAACTATCAGTATCTTACGCCGGTGCTATCGAAAGACTGAGCCTATACCGGCATATCGGGATTTTATTGCAGAAATGGGAGGTGCCGATGGTGAAAATCGATAAGCTCGACCAGGAAATAATGCTAGACCTGCAGAAGAATGGCCGCCGCTCCTACATGGACCTCGCCAAGATGCTCCACGTTACCGAAGGCACGGTGCGGAATAGGCTCAAGCGATTGCTTGACCAGGGCATCATCAGGGTAACGGCGATACCGGACCTGGAGAAGTTCGGCTATGGCTTTATGGGCATCGTGGGCATACAGACTCGCCTGGCCGACTTGAGAAGTGTCGCAGAGCAGTTGGCGAAGTACCCAAATGTTTGCTACCTCGCTAACGTCACCGGCCAGTATGAGTTTTTGGCCATCGTGCTGACCCGCTCCTCGAAGGAGTTCGCCAGCTTCATGGAGAGCGTCATCCCGGCCATCCCCAGCATCTCGCGGACGGAGACCTTCGTCACCCTGAATATCTACAAGGGGCGCGGCAACGCACTGGAGACGGCACAGCTCATCGGCGGGCTGGAGACCGCCCAGCCCAAGAAATAGCTTTCCGACTCTGGCTGGACTCTGAGGCCAACTGCCTCAGTCGCCACTGCCTCAGGAAAAGCGGGGCGAGGCGCAGGCCTTGCCGTAAAGGGGCACTGGCAAGTGCCGAGGCGTGAGACCCTTCGCTTCGCTCAGGGTGCCAAAAACCCGAATGTCATTCTGACCCTTCCAGAGAAGGGGAAGAATCTCAAGCTCCGGAACTGTCATTGCGAGCGTAGCGAAGCAATCTCTACAGACCATTCGATTTGTTGGGATTGCTTCGTCGCCGCCTCCTCGCAATGACACTAGCGTTGGCTGTTGACGATTTCCTGTCCGCCGTCTACAATCAGGGTATCTCTTCTAATTGTAAACCAATCCGGGAGGAAAAAGTATGCCCAAGACCAAGGTCGCCATTGTCAAAGGACAAAAACAGCCGACCGAACCGGACATCGAGCGGATGGTGCGCAGGGCCATCGCCCTCGCTGGCGGCGTTAAGGATATCATCTCGCCGGGTGACAGAGTCATCATCAAGCCCAACTTGGTCTATCCGGTGGCAGCCTGCACCGGAGCCACCACCGACTGGCGCGTCTGCAAAGCTATCGCCAGAATGGTGAAAGAAGCTGGCGCCCAACCTATCATCGCCGAGTCTTCGGCCATCGGCGTCGATACCGAAAAGACTTTTCAGGTGTGCTCCTACGACGAGCTGAGGAAGCTGGGCATTGAAGTCATCGACCTGAAGAAAAGCCGGACGGTTAATGTCCCCGTCCCCATGGGTCGCGCCGTGACCGAATTGCCCATTCCCGAAGAAGTGGTGAACGCTGACGTCATCATCAGCGTGCCGGTGCTGAAGACCCACGACCAGTGCCTTGCCACCCTGTCGCTGAAGAATATGAAGGGCGTCCTGCAGGACCCGCTGAAAAAGAAGTTCCACACCACCTATGGCGTCTTCCAGGCCGTGGCCGACTTGAACACGGTGGTGAAGCCGGCGCTAAGCGTCGTGGACGGCCTCGTCGGGCAGGAAGGGCTGGGGCCTGTCTTTGGCAATCCGGTCGGGATGGGCATTATTATCGCCGGCAGAGACCCGGTCGCCGTGGACACGGTCGCCGGACTGGTGATGGGCATCGAGCCGCACCTGAACGAGACGACGCGGCTGGGGGCGGAGATGGGGCTGGGCACGATGGACATCAATCAAATCAAAGTCGTCGGCGAGCCGATTGAGCGCGTCAGGCGTCGGTTCAAGCTGGGCAGTGAAGCCGTGCCCGAGAGTATTACCTATCCGGAGGGCTTCGAGCTAGTTTTCAATGAAAAGGCGTGCACCGGCTGTCGCAACGGCGTCCTGAGCGCGCTGAGGGACCTGAGCGTGGAAGGGAAGCTGGAGCTGGCGCGGAACTGGCGGGTCATTGCCGGAGAGATGCAACAGCCGCCGCAGACCGACAAGCGGGTTATGCTAGTCGGCTTCTGCACCAGGCAGTACCAGGACTACGGTGCCTTCGTCAAAGGCTGTGCGCCGAACAACGTGGACATTATCTCGGCATTCACCGGGGAGACGGGGCGGGGGTTTTTTGGTAAGAGAGGGTAAACCTAGAGGTAAATCGTGCACACTGTCATTGCGAGAGTCCCGACGCAGTCGGGGCGTGGCAATCTCAACAAATCAATAACGCCCTTGAAGCCAGAGCGCCACCCCCGGCAGGGGGTCTCAGCTTACGACCTGACGCTTCTCCTCGCGGTGCAGTTCCCTCAATCGCTGTGTCTGGTTGAGCAGTTTTTTCCTTAGCCTGATACTTTCAGGCGTCACCTCGACAAGCTCATCCCGGTTGATAAAATCAATGGACTGCTCCAGGCTCAGCTTCACCGGAGGGACCAGTCTCTTCACGGCAACATCCAGCGGTGTGCGGACATTGGACTGCTTCTTTTCCTTGCAGACATTGATGGATATGTCCTGGACGCGCGCTTGCGTGCCCACTATCATGCCTTCATAGACCTGAGTGCCCGGCTCGATAAAAGTGAGACCCCGCGCCTGGGCGTTATTAAGGCCGTAGGCGACCGCTTCCCCCGCCTCCGACGCGACGAGGACGCCGCTGATGCGGGTGGAGGCAATGTCTCCCCGCCATGGTTCATAGCCGATGAAGGCGGTATTCATCACCCCCCCGCCGCGGGTAGCGGTGAGAAAGGCGCTGCGGAAGCCAATCAGTCCCTTGGTCGGGATATGATACTCCATGTGCACGTTATCCTGTCCGTCATTGCGCATATCGGTAAGCTCAACTTGCCGCTTGCTCAACATCTCGCTCAATATGCCGATAAATTCAGCTCTGGTATCAATGACAAGGTTCTCCACAGGCTCCATGAGCGTACCGTTAACCACCTTGGTGATGGCTTCCGGCTTGGACACTTCAAATTCGTAGCCCTCGCGGCGCATAATCTCAATGAGAATAGCCAGGTGCAGTTCTCCCCTGCCTTTTACCAGGAAGCTGTCCGGACTATCGGTATCCTGTACCCCCAGGCTGAGATTTGTCTCCAACTCCCGGTATAGCCGTTCCCGCAGTTGACGCGTCGTGCTGAAGCGCCCCTCACGTCCGGCGAACGGTGAAGTATTCACCCGGAAAGTCATCTCCACCGTTGGCTCGCCGATTTCTATGCGTGGCAGAGCTTCAGGCTGGTCGGGGTTGGCAATAGTATCCCCGATACTGACCTTCCCGGTGCCGGTTATCGCCACGATATCGCCGGCCTCAGCCTCCGCCACCTCTAACCGTTTGAGACCAAGATAGGTAAAGACGCCGCTGACCTCGCTGCGAGTGAGAGCTCCGTCCGCGCCCATGCAGACAATTTGGTCGTGGGTGGCTACCTTGCCCCGCCAGATTCTGCCGATGGCGATAGTGCCCTTGTGACTATCATAGTCGAGGTTAGAAACCAGCATCCGGAAGGGACCGTCCTCAATGCGCGGCGGCGGTATTCTCTCCAGGATAGTATCGAAGAGAAGGCTGACGTCTTTACCGACCATACCCGGTTCCCTCACCACGAAACCGTCCCGGCCGCTGGCGTACAGCACCGGAAAATCAAGCTGGTCAGCGCTGGTGGCTAGCTCCAGAAACAAGTCCTGCGTGAAATGGAGCACCTCCGCGATGCGTGAGTCTGCCCGGTCTATCTTGTTGATAACCACAATCGGCTTCAAGCCGTTTTTGAAAGCCTGGCGGAGCACGCTTTTTGTCTGGGGCATCGGACCATCGATGGAGTCCACCAGAAGCAGGCAGCCGTCAGCCATGCTGATGACCCGTTCCACCTCACCGCCAAAATCGGCGTGCCCCGGAGTATCGATGATATTGATTTTGACGCCGCGGTAGACAATTGCCGTATTCTTGGCCATGATGGTAATGCCTCTTTCCCGCTCCAGGGCATTATAGTCCATTATCTGCTCGCCTACCGCCTGGTTATCGCGGAACACCTTGCTTTGTTTCAGCAGGGAGTCCACCAGGGTAGTCTTGCCGTGGTCAACGTGGGCAATAATAGCTACGTTTCTTATGTCGTTGCGATACGTCATATTTTTTCCGAACCCTTCGACTTCGCTCAGGGCAAGCCTCTCCCGCAGGACTGGGTTTACCGTGCTAGCTTGCCGTGAGGGGTCTCAATCTGAAGCTTGCTTTCGCACGCGGGCGTCCCCGGCGTGGCGGAGGGGCGGATTTGCTCTGTGGTTCGGCGGCCCGGTAATCGAAGCCTGGCAGAGTCCGTCGCAGGAGCGGCTCATTGAGCAGATGCTCCAGAGCGCGTACCATGGGCGCGTCTTCCCTGGTCACCAGGGTGAAGGCATCACCAGCCCTGCCGATTCGCCCCGTGCGGCCAATGCGGTTAATATAGGCGTCCGTGGTATCGGGCATATCGTAGTTGATGACGTGCGAAATACCCAGAACGTCGATGCCGCGGGCGGCAATATCGGTGGCGACCAGCACCTTGAATGAGCCGATACGGAAGCCATCAAGCGCCGCCTGACGCTGGAACTGGGACAGGTTGCCCTGCAGGGAGGCTACCCGACAGCCGGCGTTTTTCAACTGCTGAGCGACACGCTCGGCGCGGTGCTTGGTGCGCGTAAACACCAGGACCGACTCGGTGTCGGTCTCGCGGAGAAGCTCCTTCAACAGCGCCGTCTTGAGATGCTGTTCTACCGGATACAGGGCATGTGCCACCGTTGTCGCCGGCAGCGTCCGGCCAATCTGCACGGTGACCGGGTCACGCAGGATATCTCGCACCAGACGCCGGATATCATCGGGCATCGTGGCTGAGAAAAGCAGAGTCTGGCGCGGCTTCATCACGCATTTCAAGATACTGCGGATATCGGGCAGAAAACCCATATCGAACATGCGGTCCGCCTCGTCGATGACCAGGACCTGCAGGTCTGAGAGACTGATGGTGCCCTGCCAGAGGTGGTCCAGCAAGCGGCCGGGACAGGCGACGACGATTTCGATGCCGCTACGCAGTTTGCGCTTCTGCTGGTCGATGCTGATGCCGCCATAAACGGCAAGGCTGCGCAATCCGGTCTCTTTCCCCAGTTCATTTATGGCCTCGCAGGTCTGCTCGGCCAGTTCACGCGTGGGCGATATGATGAGAGCGCTGATGCGGCCCTTCGGCTGTGCCAGCAGACGCTGCAGAATCGGCAGCACGAAAGCGGCGGTCTTGCCAGTTCCGGTCTGTGCCAGACCAATCAGGTCACGACCCTGCATAATGGGCGGGATGGCTTGAGCCTGGATGGGTGTGGGTGTCACATAACCAAGCGCCCGTACACCGGCCATGATGCTCGGATGGAAATTAAAGGTTTCGAAACTCATGAAAACTCCTTAGTTAGATTTCTGAGTAGCCGTCTCCAAATAGGAGAGACTACTCAATTGATTTGCCATGATTAATTGTGATTTAGTATTTTCTTTGTCTTACTTTGCGATTGGGTTGCTTATTTACCCTTCCACTGAAGGACACAATTCCTCTCTTATCGGAAAGCGGCAGGGCTTCAACAATAGCAATCGCCCGGCTCTTCAGTCTCTTGCCTTGCAGTCTGGTAATGGCGATGTCGCCTTCAGACTTGGAGGCCATCACCACAAATCCATATCCCCTGGTCTGGCCGCTGCCAATGTACCTGTCGTTCATCAGGACCACGGATGTCACTGCTCCGAAAGCCATAAACTCTCGCAGCAGTTCTTCCTCAGTAACGTCAAGCGCTAGATTACCCACATAGATATTCACATCTGTCTCCGCGGGGCGCAAAAGGCAGCGCCGCAACCGGCACACTGGACGAATTTGTCCTCGAAACTTACTGGAAGACCTCCTCTTTTAGAAGTTCTAGTCAGAGTCCGGGTCATCCAATACCTAAAGAAATCTGAGGCGATCCGAAGAAGCTTGTAATAACCTAAACTGCAACTATCACTCATATCATACACCATAACAGTCTCTTTGTAAAACCAGCGCCGGTTCTTACCCTTGCCGCAGCAAGATAACGCTTTTTTGACTTTTCCCCCTCCGTAATGCTATAATCAATCCCGCTTGCTTAAAGACCAGTAGACTTGATTTACTCCAACACCCCGGGTGGCGGCGAGGAGTCTCTGGGATTCGGAGGAATGATAAAAAACCGACTGGCTGTCCTTGTCTTCATTTTGACTCTGGCGATTACGCTGAGCTCCCTGCCCGGTTGCGCCTCGCCGACGGGAGGGCCGGCGCCCTCCCCGGCGACGCTAACCGACCAGTTGGGCCGAGCGGTGAAAATCGATAAAGCGCCGCAGAGAATCATCTCGCTGGCGCCGAGTAATACCGAGATTCTCTTCGCCCTGGGACTGGCGGACAGAGTCATCGCCGTGACCGATTACTGCGACTACCCGCCCGAAGCCAAGCAGAAACCGAAAATCGGCGGCTTCAGCAACCCGAATATTGAGTCGATTATCGCCCTCTCGCCCGACCTCATTCTGGCGGCGGCAATCCACGAAAAAGGAGTCATCCCCCAGCTGGCGGAGAAGGGCCTGACGGTCTTTGCCCTTGCCCCCAAGACCATCGATGACATCCAGCAGGCCATCACCCTCGTCGGCAAGATTACGGGTAAGGATAAAGAGGCGTCTGCGCTGGTCAGCGATATGAACAAACGAATTAAGGCGGTCACGGATAAGACGTCAAGCCTCGCCGCGCAGGACCGGCCGCGGGCGATGTACCTCGTCTGGCACGACCCCCTGATGGCCGCCGGCGGTAGGACCATCCAGGACGAGCTGATTGCCAAAGCCGGCGGGACGAACATCGCTGCCGGGCTTGCCGACTACGCCAAAATCAGCCTCGAGGCAGTTATCCAATCGAACCCCGAGGTGATGATGGCCGGGGTGGGCCACGGCACCAGCGAGGACCAGGTTTTCCAGTTCATGAAGACGGAGTCCCGTCTGAAGGACACCACCGCCCGCGTCAACAACCGGGTTTACGGCGTCGATGCTAACATGGTCAGCCGACCCGGACCCCGCATCGTTGCTGCCCTGGAGGAGTTCGCCAAGTTAATTCATCCGGAGCTGTTCAAGTGAGCCAAATGAGCACTCCTGACTTCTATCAACCGGGGAAGACTTGGCTTCAATTAAGAGCTACAATGGACACTAAATGGACAAGCTAATTTGACCTATTTCCTCTCCCCAGCGAGGGAGAGGTTAGGTGAGGGGGTCAACAACCAGATGAAGCAACCCAAACCAGTGAATTTGGTGAGGAGACTTCGGCGTAGACAATCTGACGCCGAGGAGAAGCTCTGGTTGAATCTACGGAACAGGCAACTGAACGGACTCAAGTTCCGCAGACAACAATCCCTGGGAAATTACATAGTTGATTTCATTAGTTTTGATGTGAAGTTGATAATTGAAGTTGATGGTGGTCAACATAATGAAACAGTGACCACAGAGAAAGATGAACAGAGGACGAAGTGGCTTGAGGGTAAAGGGTATCAGGTAATAAGGTTTTGGAATAATGATGTGTTAGAAAACGTAGAGGGTGTGCTGACAAAGATAAAGGAAATTCTTGAGATTAGGTCACACCCTCACCTTACCTCTCCCGTCAAGGGAGAGGAGGGGTAGTGGAGGAAGCCAGGTGAGCACCCCACCCGTCCGCACCTCACGGAAGCACGGGCGCGTCTACTCCATCGCTCTCTTGTGCCTCCTGCTGGTGGGGATAGGCGTAATCGCCATCGCCATCGGCAGCGTCAAAATCCCGTTCGGCACGACATTCGCCATACTCCTCGATAGACTGCCGCTGGTCGACCTGACGCCCACCTGGCCCTCCGGCCTCGCGACAATCGTGCTGGAAATTCGCCTGCCGCGCATAATTCTGGCGGGGCTGGTTGGTGCGGCGCTGGCCACCGCCGGCGCCACTTACCAGGGGCTCTTCCGCAACCCGCTCGCCGACCCCTATCTCATCGGCGTGGCGCAGGGCGCCTCGTTGGGTGCGGTGGCTGGCTTTTTACTGCCATCGAGCCGGGTTGGTCCCCAGATTGTCCCCCTGCTCGCCTTTGCCGGCGCGCTGGGCGCCACGGCCATTGTCTACGGCTTTGCGCGGGTCGGCAAGACCCTGCCGATGACCACCCTCATTTTGGCCGGCGTGGCGGTAGGAGCCTTGCTGGGGTCGATTGTCTCCTTTCTCATTATCAACAGCGGCGACCGACTGCATGGCATCATCTTCTGGCTGATGGGCAGCTTTTCCCTGAGCAAATGGTCGGAAGTGCGGCTGGTCCTGCCTTACCTGATTGCCGGGATGGCGCTCCTGATACTCTACGCGCGACCGCTCAATATTATGCAGCTCGATGAAGAGCAGGCCCAACAGCTGGGCATCAATGTCGAACGACTCAAGCTGGTCCTCTTGGCCGCGGCCACTCTCATCACCGCCGCCGCCGTGTCATTCGTCGGCACGATTGGCTTCGTCGGTATTCTCATTCCCCACGCCGTGCGCCTGCTCTGGGGCCCGGACTATCGCTTTTTGCTGCCCCTTTCCGTCCTCGCCGGCGCCATTTTCCTCATCGCCGCCGACCTGCTTGCCCGCACGATAGCGGCGCCGGAAGAGATACCCATCGGCGTCATCACGGCGCTGTGCGGAGCGCCCTTCTTCCTCTATCTTCTACGGCGCAAGAAGCGCGTGCTTTTCTGAGGGCTTGTCCAAATATTGATTAATTAACTACCATGAAGATATTAGCTGAGAATAAAATCAAACCGTCCATTCCGACGGAAGTCGGAATCCAGTATCTATCCTTCTGGATTCCGTTTTTCAACGGAATGGTTGTCAGGGTTAGGGTTTAGAGATACATTAAAGAGCCTGAAAACATCAATTCACAAACTTTGAGATAATTATGTTCAAAATCGAAATGCAGGACGTCTGGCTCGGCTACGGGCACACCGTGGTGCTCAAGGGCGTCTCCCTGCGGGCGCTGCCGGGGGAGATGGTGGGACTGATTGGGCCCAACGGCTGCGGCAAGTCGACCATCATCCGGGCGCTAAGTCGCGTCATCACGCCCCAGTCCGGCAGGATTTCCCTCGACGGGATGGACCTGACCCGGGTGCCACGTCGCGATTTAGCCCGCTTGCTCGGCGTTGTCCCCCAGATGCCCATCCTCCCCAGCGCCTTCACCGGCTTCGAGATTGTGCTGATGGGCAGAAATCCCCATCTCGGCCTTTTCCAGTATGAAGGACTGCGCGACCAGATGATTGCCTGGCAGGCAATGGAGAAAACGGGGACGACCAACCTCGCGCAGCGCCGGGTGGGCGAGCTTTCCGGCGGCGAGATTCAGTGCCTGCTCATCGCCCGCGTGCTGACGCAGGAGACCCAGGCCATCCTCCTCGATGAGCCGACGGCCAACCTGGACATCGGCCGCCAGACCGAAATCCTCGATTTGATTAAGAAGCTTTGCTTCGAAAACAGCCTGACCGTGCTCACCGCCCTGCACGACCTCAACCTCGCCGCGCAGTACTGCGACCGCCTGGTCATGCTCCACGACGGGCATGTCCACGCCGAAGGGAAGCCGGCAGAGGTCATTACCACGAAAAACGTCCAGGAGGTCTACGGCGCGGAGGACTGCGTCTATCCTCACCCACTCAACGCCCTCCCCACGATTCTGCTCACCGGCAAACGGCGACAGGGCCAGGGCGATGGAGGCTAACACAAATGGGAAAAAACAGTGACCAACAACTTGTCATTGCAAGGAGTCCCGATGAAATCGGGATGACGAAACAATCTCAACTAGATTGTCATTCCAGCGCAGGCTTCAGCCAGAAGGTTCAGCCTGAAGGCTGGAATCCAGTTGAGAATGACAGGGCAAAAGGACTGCAATGACAGTACCAACCAAATGCAAACAAAACCTAAATTCCTCTCCCTCGATGGGAGAGGGCAGGGTGAGGGTGAAAACATGTGGTTAAAAGTTGGGATGTTTATCACAAGTCCCCCTCACCACATTCGCTTCGCTCAGTGCAAGCTTAATCCTCTCCGTTCGGCTGAGCTCACGGCGAAGCCCGCGCTGGGGAGAGGAGATAAGTGATAACGGCTTCCCTTACGGGCTAATATGGAAAATGTGTTGATGCTGGCCATCGCGCTAACGCTGGACTTTTTTGTGGGGGAGCCGCCGCGCGCCATTCACCCGGTAGTCGGGATGGGCAAGGTCATCGCGTTCCTTGCGGGGCGGAACGTGGGGCACAAGCCCTGGGTGCAGTTTGTTTACGGAGCGGCGCTGAGCCTGTTCACTATCGCGCTGTTTGCCCTGCCTGCCTATTTCCTTATGGTTTACCTGAAGAACCCCAATTCCGTTGCCTATGTGGTCGCGGGGGCGTTGCTATTAAAGTCAGCCTTTTCTCTGAGGGGACTTGTCCGCGCCGCAACAAAGATTAAGAAACTCCTGCTCAGTGACGAACTGGATAAAGCCCGATTTGAGCTGCGGGCGCTGTGCGGCCGAGACGCCCGGGACTTACCCAAACCGCTGCTGGTCTCGGGAGTGTTAGAGTCGGTGGCGGAGAATATCTCCGATAGCTTTGTCGCGCCGCTGTTTTACTTCCTGTTTTTGGGCGTGCCGGGAGCGATTGCCTATCGCGTCACCAACACTCTCGACGCGATGATTGGTCACCGCGGCAAATACGAGTACCTGGGCAAGTTCGCCGCGCGACTGGACACGGTGCTCAACCTCGTTCCGGCCAGACTCTCCGCCCTCCTCATTGTGCTGGCGGCGTTCCTGGTGCGACGCAACGGGCGGAAGTCCTGGCGGGTGACCGTCAGCCACCATTCCCGGACGGCAAGCCCGAACGCCGGCTGGCCGATGTCGGCGATGGCCGGCGCGCTCGATGTCCAGCTGGAGAAGGTCGGGCACTATCAGCTTGGCGAGCCTGGCGCGCCGCTGGTCCCGGAAATGATTGACCGGTCAACGAATTTGATATGGGTAGCCGCCGCGGTCTGGTCGGCGCTATGTCTCTCGCTGGGGGTGATTCAAATTGTCTATACCACCTAGGCCGGAAGTGCAGAACCTGAAGCCTGCCCGCCACGGCGGGCCCAACTGGGCGGAGATGAAGTCGCGCGGGCTCAGTCCTGAAGACGTGCTCGATTTCAGCGTCTGCACTAACCCCTTTCCCCCACCCCCCGGCGTCCGGAAGACGATAGCCACCGCCACTATCAATCGCTACCCCGACTCCGCGGCGACTGAACTGAGACAAGCTCTTTCCGGGAAGCTGGGGGTGCCCGCCAAGAACATCATGGTGGGGAGCGGCACCACCGAGCTTATCCGCCTCATTGCCCTGACATACTTCGGCACGGGCGACTCCGTCCTGATTCCTCAGCCCACCTACGGGGAGTACGAGATTGCCTGCAATATCGCCGGCGCTAAGGCGCTGAGGCAGGTCGCCAGGGCTGAGGACAATTACCGCCTGAGCACCGACGAAACGGTCAGCCTTGTCCACCAGCACCGCCCGAAGGGCATTTTCCTGTGCCAGCCGAACAACCCGACCGGCCAGTATTTCGACCGGGAGGAGATTGCGACAATTCTAAGCGCCGGTTCCGACAGCCTGCTGGTCCTCGATGAGGCGTATGTTGCCTTTGTTGACGAGGCGTGGGTAAGCCTCGACCTGATTCAACGCGGGAACGTCATTATTTTGCGTTCGATGACCAAGGACTATGGACTGACTGGCCTGCGGCTAGGCTATCTCGTCGCCAGCCGGGAGATTGTCGGCCACCTCAGGCGCGTCTGCCCGCCGTGGAACGTCAACATCGTCGCGCAGAAGGCGGGAGTGGCGGCGCTGGGACAAAACGACTATCTTGAGCGATGCCAGAAGAAAGTAAGACTGGCCAAAGATTACTTGACGAAAGAGCTACAGTCGCTCGGCTTTACTGTGCTGCCCTCGCGGGCGAACTTTTTCTTAATGCGGGTGGGCAATGCCGCCGGATTTCGCGCCGAGTTGCTCATACACGGCATCATCGTGCGCGATTGCGCTTCCTTCGGCCTGCCCGAGTACGTCCGCATCGCCCCGCGCACGATGGCTGAGTGCCGCCAGCTTATCAATGCTATACGTGCGCTGAAATGATTGGAGGTGTGAAGGAAACAAGTGTCAACACTATCAAACGTAATTGAGACGATAGAACCTCTGGACAAGAAGACAATGGCACAGGCGCAGGCGCGGCAGGACCGCCTGACCAAACCGCAGGGCAGCCTGGGCCGACTGGAGGAGCTTTCCATTCAGCTTGCCGGGATTCAGGGCAAGCCCCTCCCGCAAATCACGCGCAAAGCCATCATCACGATGGCCGGCGACCACGGGGTCGTCGCGGAGAAGGTGGGCAACTGGCCGCAGGAAGTCACCGCCCAGATGGTGTGCAACTTCCTCGGCGGCGGGGCGGCAATCAACGTCATCGCGCGGCAGTCCGGCGTCCGGCTGGTCGTTGTTGATATGGGCGTAGCCACCCCCCTCGCCAGCCATCCCGACCTCGTTTGCCGCAAGGTGGCGCCGGGGAGCGCCAATATGTGCGCCGGCCCGGCGATGACACAGGCACAGGCAATCCAGGCTCTGGAAACCGGCATCGACATCGTCAACGGCGAGGCCGCCCGGGGCCTGGATATTGTCGGTGTGGGCGATATGGGTATCGGCAACACCACAGCCAGCAGCGCCATCTGCGCGGTCATCACGGGCGAACCGGTAGCGCAGGTCACCGGACGGGGCACCGGCCTGAGTAATGACCAATTAGCCCGCAAGGTTGCCGTGGTGGAGCGGGCGCTGGCGGTGAACAAGCCCGACCCCAAAGACCCCCTCGACGTCCTGACGAAAGTAGGCGGCTTCGAGATTGCCGGGCTGGCGGGGGTAATGCTGGGCGCCGCCGCCAATCGAATTCCCGTAGTCCTGGACGGCTTCATCACCGGCGCGGCGGCCCTGGTTGCCGTCGCGCTCTGCCCCAGGCTGAGAGACTACCTCATCGCCTCGCACGTTTCGGGAGAGGCGGGCCATCCGCTGATGCTCAAGCACCTCGGTCTCAAGCCCCTGCTCAACCTGGGCATGCGGCTCGGCGAAGGCACCGGCGCGGCGCTGGGCATCTTTCTCGCCGAGACGTCGGCACGGATTCTGGCGGAAATGGCCACTTTCGCCGAGGCTGGAGTATCGGAAAAGGACGAAAAGGGGAAATGAGCTTCATCGCGGCATTGCGGTTTCTGACTATTATCCGACTCGGCTGGCTGAGAGAGTCGACCGCGGACGAGCTGAAGCGTTCGGCGGGCTACTTTCCACTGGTCGG
>JBGOXU010000003.1:0-17918 GCA_041479305.1 Dehalococcoidia bacterium | reverse complement strand
AGCGTGCCGGCCATGCAAAGGGTCTCGTATTCCGGCTTGTGGCAAACGCGGGCGCGGCCTGGCGCCGCTTTCATGTGACCGCCGCAGCGGATGGGACACTGCCAGCAGCCGTACCGCTTCTCCTGCTCGGCGATGACGGCGTTATCGCTGATTTGGGCCGCCCCGGGGAAATCGATGCGGCCGGCGCCAATCCAGTTCTTCACCGGCGAATCACCGCTCATGGCGCTGGCTTCGGTAATGCCGGCGGTGCCGTATTTCTTCACATTTTCGCCCCAGGTATTAATTTGGGCAATCCACTTCTTGCGCGCCTCTTTGCAGCCCTCTTCGTCCGCCATCGGCACCTTGAAATCGCCCTGGACAGCGATTGCCTTGAGTTTCTTGGCACCTATCGCCGCCCCCATGCCGGAACGGCCCGCGGCCCGGCCTTTCTCATTGATTACGCAGGCAAGGAGGGAGAGGTTTTCCCCGGACGGCCCGATACAGGCGACGCTGGTCTTAACGCCGTGGGACGCCTTAAGCATATCCTCGGTATCGAGGCAGTCTTTGCCCCACAGTTTGGAGGCATCTCTCAGCTCCGCCTTGCCGTTTTCCACATAGAGGTAGACTGGCTTGGTCGACTTGCCGCTGAAGAAGATACCATCGACGCCGGCGAACTTCATATAGGGGCCGAAATCGCCGCCGCAGTTGGCATCGCCCCAGGTGCCGGTCAGCGGCGACTTGCCGACGACGACAAAACGGCCGCTGGTGGGAGTTGGCGTGCCCGTCAACGGTCCAGTGAGAAAGCAAATCATGCTGTTGGGACCGAGGGCGTCCACTTTGCCCGGCATCCGCTCATAGATAATGCGGGCGCCCAGACCATAGCCGCCCATAAACTCCCGGCGCATCTTCTCCGTTATCCCTTCCTGCTTGATGGTGCCCTTCGATAGGTCAACGAAGAGCAGTTTGCCCATAAAACCTTGCCTCATAATCACCTCTCCTCTCTAGTATGTTATTGGTTAAAGATTTGCCTCAAATAAGCCACCGATTTGCGGGCGACCGGCTCGGGTTCACCTTCCGGGGCAACCACCACGGAAGCCGAGCCGTCAAAGCCCTCCGCCTTCAAAATCCGCACGATGTTTTTCCAGTCGAGCACCTCCTTCTCGGGCAGGACGCCAGGCGGCCAGCGACTCGGTTCGTAGAGGTGGATGTGCTGTGCCTGTCCTTCCGCCGACCTGATTCCCTCCTCAATGGACTTCTCCACTGCCCAGAGCTGGTGAGTGTCAAGCATGATGCTGAAGTGAGGACTGCCTATCTTTTTCACCATCGCCATAGCTTCCCGGTTGGTGTTAAAGAGTGCGGTGTAACTTGCCTCGGCACACTCCAGCATGATGATAGCGCCCGTCTTTTCGGCGTGGGCGGTGAGCCCACGGAAGATGAACTCTGCCATCTTCAGCATGTCTTCCTGGCTCGCCC
The DNA here is from genome assembly GCA_041479305.1 of Dehalococcoidia bacterium. Lineage (GTDB taxonomy): Bacteria > Chloroflexota > Dehalococcoidia > Dehalococcoidales > RBG-16-60-22 > JBGOXU01. The sequence goes on along the minus strand of JBGOXU010000003.1, from coordinate 16,466 downwards.
CGGGCAAACCTTTCCCCCGTGACATACCCAGACCAACCCGCGCCTTGAAATAACCCGCAAAGTCAAGGATACGTTTGAAGCCGTTAATCGCCCGCTTGCGGGTGGCAGCATCCGGATGGATGAGGACATCTCCCTGGGCGGCAATACGCCCGCTGTTGACCACCGGCATCACCGCGCCCGCCTCTTTCAAAGCCTTCTCGAAGGTCACCGGGTCAGGCACGCGGTCGGGATTGGGCATGAACTCGATGCCGTCGTAGCCCCAGCTGACGGCGGTGCGAGCAATTTCCCCGGGTGAGCCGGTCAGCACCTTGACCACGAACTTGTGCTGGAGCATATCCGCTTCGGCGGCGAACATACAAAACTTGACGGACATATTTACCTCATTCTAGAACCAATTTTGGTCTCTGGCAATTAGACGATGGTCATACCACCGTCAATAATCAGCGTCTGGCCGACCATATAGTTGGCGGCGTCGGAAGACAGGAAAACCGCCGCGCCGATATAGTCGTCCGGGCTGGCGGGCCGGTTGGCCGGGACGCCGTTCATAATTCGCTGGAAGTCGTCGGGATGAGTCTTAAAGAAGTTGCGATTAATCTCGGTGATGGTCACGCCGGGCCCGATGGCGTTAACATTGATGCCGTATTTTATCCATTCCACGCCCAGCGTCCGCGTCATGTGAGACACACCCGCCTTGGTCGTAGCGTAGATAGCACGGCCGACCTGCCCCATCTGTGAGAGCACCGAGGAGATATTGATGATTTTGCCCTGCTTCCGCTTAATCATCTCGCGGGCGACCAGCTCGGCGCAGAAGAAAGTACCCCTCAGGTTGGTGTTGACCATCGTGTCCCAGTCTTCCTCGGTGTACTCCTCGGCGGGCTTGCGGATGATAACCGCGGCGTTATTCACCAGGATATCGATTTTGCCGAACTGCCGGACTACCTCTGAGACCATCGCCGCGATGGAAGATACCTTACTGATATCGAGGGCGATGTGGACGGCTTTGCCGCCCTCTTTCTTCAGAGTCTCGACGGCTTTTTGCCCGCCGGCGACGTTGCGGTTGGCCACGACAATAGTTGCTCCCGCCTGCGCCAGGCCGCGGGCAATGCCGTAGCCGATGCCGCGGTTGCCGCCGGTGACGATTGCGATTTTCCCGGAGAGGTCGAACATTTCCATCATAGCCTCCTGCGTTTATTGTGGTTTCAGCCCGAGCAGTTTCGCCGGGTTAATTTTCACCATATAGTTGACTTCTTCTTCCGTCAGACCGTTGCGCAACAATGATGCGATGAACATCCGGAGCAGTTCCGGCATCGTGGGGTGGGGCACGCCGCCGGAATCCGTGCTGATGACGCAGTTTCTGGCGCCCTCCCGCTTGATGGAGGCGACGATGTCCTCCGGGCGGGTCTTGCCGCCGGTGGGCGATACCTGCCAGGCGCAGTACTCGATGAGCACGCCTTCCTTGGCCAGCTCCACCCTCTGCTCCGGCGTCAGTATGGACTCGGAAAGGAAGTCGGAGACGGCGTGCGTCACGGCGATTTTGGTGAGGCCCATCTGCTTGGCTTTGTCCACCAGCGCCACAATCTCCGGCGCCGAGATGTGGCCAGTCGCCAGGGCCATATCGTGCTCCTTGATAACCTCAAGGATTTCGATGGCTTCGGGCACCAGTTTGCCTTTGGCGTTAACAATGGAGATGCCCTCGCCTTTCATATCGATACCGAGCACCTTGCGCACCATATTGATGGAGTTCTTCGAGCTAAAGACCGGCATCCAGACCACCTTGCCGCCCAGCCTGGCCTCGACCTCCACCGCGTGCCAGTTCAATCCGCCGACGTCATATTCCATGCAGACGCCGCCGTAAACCCCCACCTCCGGCACCAGCTCCCCAACGAGTGTGGCCAGGTTGGCGGTGGGGTAGCTGTGGTTCTTGATGACAATGGCCCGCATGCCGACCTCGCGGGCTTGCAGGGCAATCTCCAGGGCATTGAAGCGGCGCGGCATGATGTCCGGCCCGAAATGGAGATGGCTATCAATCGCGCCGCGGAGGACTCGCCCCGCCGGCGAAGTGTCAATCCGGGAATGGACTTCAATAGTGTGTCCCCGGGCGTAAATAACCTCAGCCATGAATTGCCTCCTACCTGGTCTCCTGCAAGAATTTCTTCAGCTTGGACTGGAAGCCGGGGCTATCCCAGACTTCCTTGTTGATAACGCCGTTGGGCATCTCCCCTCGGCTCAGCTGGGCAATCTGTTTCGTTACTATCTCCCACATCATGATAAAAATCTGGTCAGTGTGGCCGATGGCGTGCGGCGCCAAGATGACGTTGTCCAGCTTGAGCAGGGGGTTATCGGGCGGCGTCGGCTCCTGCTCCAGGACATCGATGCCCGCACCCTGAATCCACCCTTCTTTGAGCGCCCTGGTTAGCGCCGCCTCATCGACCACCGGACCGCGCGAGGTGTTGATGAGGAAAGCGGTCTTCTTCATCTTCTTCAGCTCTTTTTCGCCGACGAGATGGTAGGTAGCTTTGCTCAGGGGGCAGCTGATATTCAAAAAGTCGGACTCGCTCAACACGGTGTCCATATCCACCAGCTTCACGCCGACATCGTCGACGGCCGATTGCTTGATAAACGGGTCATAGGCAATGTGCTTCATATCGAACGGCTTTGCCAGCTTGAATGCCTCATGCCCGATGTTGCCCACGCCGATGGAGCCGAACGTGCGGCCCACCAGCCCGACACCGTGGTACCTAGCACGCTCTTCCCACCCCTTCCCGGCGCGGGTGATTCTGTCCTTGGCGAAAATCCGGGTGCTCAGGGCGAGCAGGAAAGTGATGATAGCCACCGCCATCGGGCGGCGGACGGCATCCGGGGTGATGGTCAGCAAAACGTTGGCTTTGGTCATTGCCGGCACATCGACCATGTCGTAGCCGACGCCGGTGCGGTGAATAGCGAGAAGCTGGTCGTTCCCGGCCACCGTCCTCTCTGTCCATGCCGGAATCAGGGAGACAACGACATCAAAGCCCTTTATTTGCTCCGCCGTTACCTCTTTGAGATGCTTGGGGAAGAACTTATGTTCGGCGTTAGGAATCTCTTCGAGGAACTTCAATGCCGGGCCCGGCATTGCCGGCTTACCCTCCGGGGTCAGGGCGTCACCGCTGATACCGACTCTAATCTTTCGACTCATATTCTCTCCTTTATAGAACCTGCTTGGTTGCCCGCAGGAACTTCTCGAACTTGGCTTTGAAAATGGGACTCTCCAAAACTCCCCTGTTCACCAGTCCTTCGGGGACGTCGCCGCGGGCAATCTCGGCAATCTGGCGCAGCATCTGGTCCCACTCGTTCATGAAAACCTGGTCGGTCCAGCCCAGGGCGTGCGGCGCCACGATGACATTCTCCATCTTGAGCAGGGGGTTATCGGGCGAAGTCGGCTCCTGCTCGAAGACATCGATGCCCGCCCCCTGTATCCACCTCTCTTGCAGCGCCTTGATTAGCGCCTTCTCATCGATGATGGGACCGCGCGCCGTATTGATGATGAAGGCGGTCTTCTTCATCTTCTTGAACTCATTCTCGCTCACGAGGTGTAAGGTCTTGTCACTCAGCGGCACCGAGACATTCAGGAAATCAGACTCGCTCAGCACCGTGTCCATGTCCACCAGCTTCACGCCGACATCATCGACGACCGATTGCTTGACATACGGGTCATAGGCAATATGCTTCATATCGAACGGCTTTGCCAGCTTGAATGCCTCATGCCCGATGTTGCCCACGCCGATGGAGCCGAACGTCCGGCCCACCAGCCCGATACCGTGGTACCTGGCGCGTTCCTCCCATCCCTTCCCGGCGCGGGTGATTTTGTCCTTGACGAAAATCCGGGTGCTCAGGGCGAGCAGGAAAGTGACGATTGCCACCGCCATCGGGCGGCGGACGGCTTCCGGGGTGATGGTCAGCATCACGCCGGCGCGGGTCATCGCCGGCACGTCAATGGTGTCATAACCTACCCCGTTGCGGTGAATAGCCAGAAGCTGGTCGTTCCCGGCGACGGTCTTCTCCGTGAACTTGGGCTTGAGGACAATTAGCACATCAAAGCTCTTGATTTGCTCCGGCGTCGCCTCAACCAGGTACTGGTCCCAGATTTTGTATTCCACATTGGGCATCGCATCCAGTAGCTTCAAACCCGGACCGGGGGTTATCGGCTTCATGTCCTTATCGAACATATCCCGCGTAATGCCAACCCTGACTTTTCTACCCATAGTTCTTCCTCTCAAATGTGAATTTACTTAATCAGCGCTCTGGCTTCATCAATCAGCGGCTTGACCTTGTCGACTTTACCGTCAGTCACGTAGCCGATAGAGAAAAGCTGATAGCCTTCCTTTGCCCATCGGGCGCAGCCTCTCGGCGAGAAGCCCCCTATGCCAGCCACTTTGCCCGTTTCCCGGCATATTCTGACTGTCTCTCTCAATTTCTCAGCGACCGCCTCAGAGTTCAGCGCTTCCGTCATCAGGGCTTTGGAATCGATAGCGCCCATATCATACGCCAGGTCGTAAGCTCCCACCCACGTTCCGGTAATACCTTCCAGCTCCAGGATGTGGCGCAGATTACTGATGTTCTGCCGGCTTTCCGTCTGCGGGAATAGCATCGTGTTATTGTTGATATATTCGGTTAGACCCAGAAGCGGGACTTTGGCTATGTCTTTCGGGTCGACGAGATAGGGGCTGGCGGAGATGCCCAGCCCGCGGTGACCGAGCGGCGGGTAATAGGTCTGGTTCAGCCCGTAGACGGCCTGCTCCACGGTATCCACGTGGGGCAGTATCAACCCTTCAATACCGGCATCAAGGTAGGCGCGGAAGTGAGAGTAGTTCTCCTCGGGGCGGAGGAGGAGGGGAATGCCCGCCTTCTTAGCGGCGCGCAGGTAGCCAATGACTTCCCTCTTGTCAATGAGGCTATGCTCCATGTCCAGTATAAGCATATCGAAGCCGAAGTCTTTCAGGGCTTCTACCGTTGGTTCCGGCTCGTTGCCCCACCCGATGAGTGTTCCGAAGGCTTTTTCTCCCGCCTTCAGCCTCTTTTTCAGATTGAACGTCAGATTCTTGGCCATTCCGATACCTTTCTAGCTAAGTACAAAGCTGGACCTCTGGCTGATTGCCAGAGTCCGGGAATGTCTATCCCAGGCTTAAATTAGCCCGTTATCATTCTGCTGGGTAGCCAGGTGATGATTCCCGGGAAAGCCACGCAAAGAGCCAGCCCGACGAGAATCAGGGCAATGAAGGGCATCACGCCCCGGATGATATGCCCCATGGTTATCTCGTATTTGTCCGGAATAACCCCCTTCAGGAAGAAGATGGCCAGGGCAAATGGTGGTGAAAGGAAAGCGGTCTGGAGCATGGTACAAACCATGATGGCAAACCAGACTCTATCAAAACCAAGCTTTGCGGCGATGGGTGTAATAAGAGGAACCATAATGAAAGCGATGCCTAGCCAGTCAATAAACATGCCAAGGATGAAAATGATAAGCATGATGATGGCGAAAACACCCCATGCGCCTCCGGGAGCGGCGAGAATGAAGTTAGAAATCACCTCTCCTCCCCTGAGCCTGAGCAAGACACCAACAAAGCTGAGCGCGCCGATAGCGACAACAGCAATCATGCCCGTAGTTTTGGCGGTTTCCATAGCCACTTTTCTAAAACCAGACCAACTGAGCCCACGACGAAACAGTGCCAGAAGTGTTGCTACAAAGGCACCAACCGCAGATGCTTCCGTAGGCGCCGCCACACCGAGGAAAATAGTGCCCAGAACCGCCAGGACGAGAAAGGCAATGGGGAAGACTGAGGTGAACAGGAGCCAGACTCTTTTGCCCAAGCTGACGGCTGCGGCACCAGCTTCATAATGGGAAGGGGCTAGGGCGGGGTTAATGGCGCAGGCGACAAGGATATAGATGAGGTAGAGAAAGGAGAGCAAAAAACCTGGCCCAATGGCGCCCATGAGCAGGGGGCCGACTGATATGTCAGCCGTAGTGCCATAGACGATGAGCATGACGCTGGGCGGGATGAGAATACCGAGTGTCCCGGCGGCACAGATGGCTCCGGTAGACAGTTCCTTATTATAACCGCGTTCCATCATGTGAGGGACGGCAATCATACCCAGCATCACCACGGAGCCAGCGATGATACCGGTACAGGCTGCCAGGGCAGTACCAGTCAGCACCACAACGACGGCTAAATGACCGCGTATCTTATGCAACCAGATTTCAAGAGTCTCAAATAATGCAGTGCCGATGCCTGATTGCTCCACCATGATTCCCATGAAGATAAACATGGGGACAGCCACCAGAATATAGTTGGTAAGAACACCAAAGGCCTGTGAGTAAAGGATGTTAAAGATTTTAGCACCGAATGCCAGGAAACCGACGATTAAGGCAGACCCGTAAAGCGAAAACGCCAGTGGAAAGCCGAGGAAAATAGGGATAAGCAGCAGAGAAAACATGAGCAAGACGACGACAGCCGGACTGAATTCAATCATGGCTTACTGCCCCCTTCTGCAGGTTGCATCAGTTCCCTACGGGTGATAATGAAAAAAAGGTTTTTGGTAAACCAGGAGAGTGTTTCCAGTGCCAGTAAGGAAAAACCGTAAGCGACAAGAAAGCGAAAGGGTACCATTGTCGGTTCCCAGTAGCCGAACTGGGAGATTTCGTGCACTTTAAGTGACCAGAAAGCGAAGTGCCAGCCTTGAGAGGTGAAGACGTACATCGCGCCAAAGAGGTAAAGCACAGTAAAGATGAGGTCAACGGTCGCCTGTGCAAAAGGAGAGAACTTGGCATAGAAGATGTCAACTCTGACGTGTGCCTTGTGCAGAAGGACATAGGCTGTGGAAAGAATGAAGAGCACGCCCCCCATCATAATCGTTGTGTCATAAGACCATTTCGTGGGGTTATTGAAGACGTATCTCATGATAACTTCAAAAGTCATGGTAAGCATAATTAATACGCCCACCCAGGACACTACTCTGCCCGTCCACTCTGCCAGCCAGTCGATGGCCCGGACTAAGCCTCTAAGTACAATCATAAAAACCCTCCCCTAAGTCTTGAGGTGAAGCCTGCCATTACTACGTGAACCTAATCGGGATGCCCCGACTGGATAGTCAGGGCATCCCGAAGCACTCGAGTAGAGAAACAGGCTATAGCTTGTATTTCAGGAGCATCGGAATATCAGGTTCCGACTGTCTGTAGTATGTACCGTAAGCCTCTGAGAAGGCCATGAGATTATCGTAGACCTGCTTGAAGAACGGGTCCTGAGCGGCATAGCTCCGCCACAGTTTGTCAGCTCCCTGCGCAAGGGTTGCCTGAATCACAAGAGGTTCTTCGAGGAGCTGGACACCGGCCGCCAGAATCTTCGGCGTCGCCTCAACGTTGAGCTGCTCAATCATGACGAAGTTGTAGGCCAGCACCGATTTCTGTACCATTCGGAGAATCTCCTGATAGGAAGCGGGTAGCTTGCCAAAGGCATCCTTGTTAACGTAGAAGCTCCCAAGAGCAGAGGGAGCATGGACGCCCGGATAGTACCAGTATTTGGCAACTTCATGAAGTCCGTACGCCAGGTTAGTGGCGCGGTCAGAAAGCTCGCAGGCATCAAGAACGCCTCTCTGGAGAGCTTCATAGACCTCGCCGGCCGGGGTGCCCACTACTGAAGCGCCAAGGTCAGAAAGGACTTTACCCCAATCGCCGAAGGTACGAATCTTCATACCCTTCAAGTCCGCGACAGTGTTAATTGGCTTCTTCGAATTCAACTCAACTTCGGCGCCGGAAGCAGAGAAGGGGCCAAGGTTAAGGACTTTATCGAAGCCCGGAGTCTTATCAATGAGTTGCTGCGCCAGTTTCATGCCATCGCCGTAGAGATACCATGCCATCCAGACATCCGGCGGGGGACTGAGCGCAAACTCAGTGAAAAGACCAGAGGGGGCACCAAATGCCGCCTTATTGTTTATCTCGGTAGTGAGAGCACCTTCGATGGTGCCGGCCTGAACAGCAGCCCACTCGCCGTTCGCGGCGACCACAGAACCGGGTTCAGCAAGGGTGATTTGGAGACCACCATCAGTCATCGTTTTTACGGTTTCTTCAAGAGCTTTTTTCATGGCCGTGAAGACCGGCTGGATAGTCGGGTTCTTGGACACGATAGTCCACTTAATCACTTTTGGTGGCTGAGCCGGGGCTGGCGCGGGAGCGGGTGCTGGCTTAGGTGCCGGGGCGGGAGCGGGTGCCGGCGCTGGCGCTGGCGCAGGTGCAGGTGCGGGCGCGGGGGCCGGGGCTGGTTTAGGCGCGCAGCTGAGCACCACCAGGCTGACAATCACGAACAGAGCTAACAAACCAATGATAATTTTCCTACTCAATTATTTCCTCCTGAATATTTTGATTACCCGTGACCGGTGTTTGAATCACACTCTAATATTGCACCACCCCCCTTTCCTTTAGAATTCAAACCGAAGCGCTACAAAATAATACCCTCATTGGAAGTTATTGTCAATAGTTTTCCCGACCTCAAAGCGAAAGTCTATTTCCGCTCTCAGTCCAGCGCCAGGGGATACCTGCCGTATTCCCTGATGGCTTCAATCATCACCACGTAGTTCTCCGGATTGACGGCGCCGTGAATGGTGTTGCTGGACATACAGATGTAGCCGCCCCCCTCCCCCCACCGTGTCTCTAACTTATTGTACAACCAGTGAGATTTGTCAAACCAAAACGATTGTGAACTGTCACTGCGATCCTTCCGAAGAAGGAGAAGCGGTCTCAATAGATTGTGCGCTATTTGCTGAGATTGCCATCCTTCCAAGGAAGGACAATGACAATGGGTAGCTGGTGAAGCCAAAACCAGCCTGGGGGGTCTGCTCCAGCCCGGCTATACCTCCGGCTCGCGGCGGAAAAGGCGGCGCGTCAGCCGGCCGATAAGCCGTTTGCCGCCCACGATTCCGCCCAGGTACGCCCCGGTGAATGTGGGGACGGTGGAGGGAAGGAGGTAAATGAGCGTCTCGGTTGTGGGACCGCGAATCAGCCCGCCCAGTCCGAACAGCACCCCACCCCACGATACTACCCCCCCAACCAGCCAGAACCTGGGATTAAGATAGCTGACGGCGAACCCGGAAATGAGATAGAAAACGATGGCCGTAATCAGTCGACTGGTCATCGTCTCGCCGGGACCGAGGTCGGAAAAGAGCAGGCTCACGCCGATAAAGCCGAGGACGAGGGCGACCAGTCCAAAGAGAACTGCTCTGATTATGTCAACTAAGAAGGCTCGCTTACTTGTTCCCGTTTCCGCCAATTGCTTTGATGACCTTTCTGTAATCTCTCAGACTCCTGAATAGATAGTCGGGCTGGCGGGCGGCAAGCTCTCCCGCCGTATGAAAACCGGTGGCGACGGCGATGGTCAGCGCGCCAAACTCCTTGCCCACCTCGATGTCGCGAATCGAGTCCCCGATTATCACAATGTCTTTACCCTGGAACTGTTTGCCGGTTAGCTCCTCCGCTTTCGCCAGCGCCCGGCGCACCATATCGGCGCGGGTCTTCACCTCACTGCCGTACTGGCAGTACTTGAAGTATTTGCCCAGTCCCGTCGCCCGGAAAACTGTGTCCACAATTCCGCGCGGGTCACCCGTATATAATACCTCTTCAAGTATAATAACACAGAGTCCGTCCCAGAACGACTCTCCATAAATGATAAGGGCTTATCAAGGTAAAAACTATCCGTAATTCTACGTAATTCGGGGCAATGTAAGCCCTTAATTCTGTGACAGACAAAGCGTCCTGGCGGTTGCCGTCCGCACCCATTTTTGATTATTCGGCACTGAAGATGTAATATTTAAGGGGTTTGGATTTCTAAACCGGAAAAGAGCCTGCCAACCAATGATTAGCATCGTCATTCCGACCCTGAATGAAGAGCAATACATTACGGATTCCCTTAAATCACTGAAAGAGCAAGACTACACGGGCGACTACGAGGTCATCGTTGTTGACAATGAGAGCCGTGATGGCACGGCGGAAATCGCCCGTGGTCTCGGGGCACGAGTCGTCTGCTGTCGTGAGAGGAACGGCATCGCCCGGGTCAGACATGTGGGCGCTGATGCCGCGCAAGGCGACATCATTGTCCAGGGAGATGCCGACACCGTCTATCCACGCCAGTGGCTCAGCAAAATCGCCCGGGGCTTTGAGTCGCACCCGGAAGCGGTGGCGCTAGCGGGGCGGTTTTTCTACAACCACCCGCCGTGGTGGGCGAAGGTGGAGTATGCCTTCCGGCTTGGCATCAACCAGGTCAGTGTCGCGACACTGGGTCGGCCGCTCATCATTTCCGGCGCTACCTTTGCCTTCCGTCGCTCGGCTTTTCAGGCGGTGAAAGGCTACCAGGGGCTGACCTTCTCCGCCGACCAGTACGGTATCTCCAGCCGACTGAACAAGGCCGGGAAAGTCCTGTATGATAAGGACCTGTTTGTCTTCACCTCTCCCCGGCGTGTCGCCCACAAATCGACTCTGGTCCTGCTAATAGATGTTTTCACCAATCTCAACCGCTGGCACATTTACCTCTGCAAGCAGTGTTTGAAAAGCGTAAGGAAGTCAGAACGTGAGTAAAGAATCCCGATGAGTATTGACAGTCTTCTCCAGCAGGTCTACAACTTCTCCGGCACACTCGGTCCCAAGCTGACGTTAGCCCTGTTCCTACTCTGCCTGGTCGGCGAATTCGGCCTGACCGTCCCCTATTTGCTGGAAACGGTCTGGCTGATAGCGGGGTACCAGATGGGTATCAAAGCGCTCTCCGGCTTTGAGGTTGCCCTTCTGCTCCTGACGGTCCAGGTGGGGCGGCAGAGCGGCGCGATGGCTCTCTACTACATCACCCGTCTCGGCAGCACGCCTCTGAGCCGACTCTATCTTAAGTACGGTCAGAATAATCTCACCGAGAAAATCACGGCCTATCAGAACGGACCGTGGAGAATGCTCAAGAAGTTCGACCTGCTATCGCCCTTTTCCGTGGCTATGGGCCGCCTGCTGTGGCTGCGTCTGCCGCTGACGCTGGCACTCGGTCTCAAAAAGAAAATGGCGACATTAACGGCGGGCGTTTTGCTCTCCGGGCTGGCCTGGGACGGCGTTTACATCATCATCGGGATGGTCGCCGGCACGACGATAGCGCTCCAGCCGGCGCAAATGATACTTTACTCGCTGGTGGGCCTGACGGCGATGTACCTGCTGATGTTCGGCGCCAAGCTCATCTTTGGGAGACGCGCCGCCCAGTACCAGAAGCACCGGGCATAGTTTACCTTCTGATTTCGAGCGGCGTTGACGCCGCGAACAGAGGCAGGAGTCTTGCCCGCACTTCCTTCCAGCTCACCGCCCTGGGAATAGAGCCAACAAAGACAATCTGACGCGGCACTTTGTAGTCGGTCATGTGCTCCTGGCAGAAGCGCTTGATTTCCGCCTCGGTGACCGTCACGCCTGATTTAGGCTTGATGGCGGCGCCCACCACCTCCCCCCTCAGCTTGTCCGGGATACCGATGACTTTAACCTCAGCCACTTTGGGGTGAGTCAGCAACGTCTCCTCGATGTCATGGGGATAGACGTTCTGACCCTTGAGCACCATCATTTCTTTCTTGACGCCGTGGAAAAACACATAGCCATCGGCATCGATGCTGCCCAGGTCGCCGGTATGCAGCCAGCCGTCTTGGAGCGCTTTCGCCGTGTCCTGCGGATTGTTGTTGTAGCCTTTCATCACCGGCCCGCGGACGACTATCTCGCCGACCTCGTTCAGCGGCAGTTCCCGGCCATCGTCATCGAAAATCCGGACCTCCCAGCCAGGTAAGACTTTGCCGATGGAGCCGATTTTGCCCGACCCGTCCATCGGCGGGCAGGTGACGTGGGAGACGGATTCGGTCAGTCCCCAGATGTCCGCCAGCCGGATGCCGTAGTATTTCATGAAGTCGTGAATAACCTCAACCCGCAGCACGGCCCCGCCGCTGGCGCACACACGGAGGGAGCTCAGGTCGCTTTTGACGCCTTCGCGCTCGGCGATGTTGTTCGCCAAAGCATAAATGTACGGAACACCGAAGAGCATCGTGCCCCGCTCGCGCTCAATAACTTCCATCAGCGTAGCAATGGAGACACCGGTCCCCGGCACCATCACGATGGTACTGCCGGCTTTCACCGAACCGAGAAAGGCCGAGGCCAGCGCAAAATTGTGGTACAGCGGCAGGGCAAAGAGCATCACGACGTCTCTTTCCGTCTGCGCAAAACCCCGCGCCGAGATTTCCGCCTCGGCCACAAGGCAGCGGTGCGATATGACCGCCCCCTTGGGACGATTGGTGGGGCCGCCGGAGTAGGAGATAAGCCCAATGTCATCAGGGTCGATTTTCACCTGGACCGGAGTAGCCGGACTGTTCGCCATGATTTCCCGATAGGTAAGGTGCTGACCCTGGAACTTGCCGTCCAAATCGATGACGTGTTTGATGTGGGGGAAGCGTGACAGACTGGTGACGACCGGGGCAATGCAGTCGCTTTCGCCAATGACCACCTTTGGCATGCAGTTGGCGAAGAGATTGACCATCTCCTCCAGCTTATAGCGTATGTCCATCGGAATAGCGGTGGCGCCCGTCCTGGCAATGCCAAAAAAGACGGTAACAAACTCCGGCCGGTTCGGCGTGAGCATGACGACGCGGTCCCCCTTCCGCACCCCCATCTTGATGAGAGCGTTGGCCACCTTGTTTGCCGCCTTATTTACTTCAGCATAGGTCAGCCGCTGGTCGCCCATCACCAGGAAGGTCTTGTCCGGGTACTTGCTTACCGTTTCTTCCAGCAGAAGTTTAAGGTTCATGCCATTCTCCCGTTTTAGGAAAAACTTGGCCCCCCCAAGGAAACCGCGCTATTTGAAAACAATGGGGAAGGGGGGATTTGAACCCCCACGCCTTTCGGCACATGAGCCTAAGTCATGCTCGTCTGCCATTCCGACACTTCCCCATCAGCCGGGATGACTTTCGTTATAATATAGCACTTTGCCCGCGCTCTCTCAACCCGGTGCCGGAGACAAGAGCCACCGAGAAGTTGAGCTAGTTCAGATAGATTGGTGACAAGTTCGGGCATCAATCCTTGGTCGTCTCCGTAGCATTCGACCCTATCCCCTTAATCCCCTTCCCCTAGAACCGAGAACCCGTTGCACTACCTGCGTGGGTATGACGCCGCGTATCTCAACCCGGTCGGAAAACGCCCAGAGCTTGATTTCGAACTTCTCGAGGAAAGCCCTGAAATCACCTGGAGTTGCCAGCTCCCAGTTCGCCCACGCTCTGGTGCGCCCCTTATTGAACCATTCCGTCCCCTCCAGCAAAGACCTGGTGTTGTTCACTCGCGCCTGGAGTTCCCGGTATCTGGTCTGCAGGTTCGGGTCAGCCGGAGGCATTCGTGCTTCCAGAGCTTTCAGCTGCGACCGGTTTTCAGCAAGCTTCTTGTCGTATTCGGCCTTGCTGCGTTCGCCGGACTCATATCTGTTGCCGACCCTGGCCATGGCACCTTTCAGCCTGTCCGCCTCGGCCTTTAGCGGCACCGCCAGTTGCTGCATCTGCCGAAGCTCGGCTTCGAGGCCCGTCAGCCTGCTCCGTATGTGCTTCTCAAGGATTTCAGGCTGGCTAAAGGCTTTCTCGATGGCTACCTCAACCTCCTGCTCCAGCCAGTCCGCGTCCAAAGCCTTCAGGGTACACCTTGAAGATGCTGTTGCTAGAGCAGTCTCTTTCCTGCCGCAGCAATGGTATATCCGGTAGCCTGACCGCCGCCACTGTCGTGGGCTCACCCTATGGCCGCACAGGCCGCACACCACAAACCCCTGCAGAAGGTGCTGCCCGCCGGGGTTCCGTAAAATGTGGCGGGCTTCTTTCTGCTTCCTCTGGGCAGCTTCGTATAGGTCTTCCCCGATAATGGGTGGATAAGTGAAATGCTCGTCTTTTCCTGTATAGCGCCCATCGATGAACACCGCCCACACACGAGTACTGTGCCAGAGGCCTTTTCTGGTACGGTAGTGCTGCTCATTCAGCATGGAGGCAATGAGAATTTGTGCCATGCCCTTGTTGACGTACCAGTCAAAGATAAACCGTACGACTGCCGCTTCTTCCTCCACTATCTCAAAGCATTGCTTCACCTTGTTCCAACAGTACCCGTAGAGAGCTCTGCCTGACGGCCACCGCTCGGACTGAATCATAGCCTGGCGGGCATCCTTCACGCGTTCGCCAAGGTGAGGGGCATTTTCATCGCTTCGCGGCGCTCAATGGTGACAACAAAAAGACGCCCGCGATGACAAGTAGGGGCTGTTACCCGCTGTGCTTCTGCCTGAGCTTGGGCTTCTCAATCTTGCCAGTGGGGTTGCGAGGCACCTTGTCGAAGATGATGCGCCGGGGGCGCTTATAGCGGGGCAGGTTCTCCTCGCAGAACTGCAGAATCTCAGCCTCAGAAAGCGTCATCCCGGCCTTGGGGTCGATTACCGCCGCTACAATCTCGCCCAGCCTCTCGTCCGGCAGGCCAATGACCGCGGCATCATAGACCTTCGGGTGGCTCTGCAGCACTTCCTCCACCTCCACCGGGAAGACCTTCTCCCCGCCCACGTTAATCATGTCCTTCTTCCGGTCGACCAGGTAGATGAAGCCGTCCTCATCGAATCGGGCCAGGTCCCCGGTATAGAGCCAGCCATCGCGAATCGTCTCCGCAGTCTTCTGTGGGTTCTTGTAATACTCCCTCATTACGCCGTTGCCCCGCACCACCAGCTCCCCTACCTCGCCTTTCGATACGTTCTTGCCACTTTCATCGACGATGCGTGCTTCCCAGTTGAAACCGGGTATGCCGATGGCGCCGACTTTGTGGATATTCTCGATGCCGAGGTGGACACAGCCGGGCCCACTCGATTCCGACAGCCCGTAGTTGGTGTCGTACTGCATCTCGGAAAAAACCTGTTTCCATCTCTTCACCAGGCTGGGGGATACCGGTTGCGCGCCGATGTGCATTAACCGCCAGCCGCTCAAATCGTAATCTCTCAGCCTCAACTCGTCCCGCTCCAGGGCGGTCAGGATGTCCTGTGCCCACGGCACCAGCAGCCAGACAATCGTTCCCTTCTCTTTGTGCACCGCCTCAAGCAGGTTCTTAGGATTGAACTCAGTGAGGATGGTCGCTCGCCCGCCGACGATGAGACTGCCGAACCAGTGCATCTTGGCGCCGGTATGGTAGAGCGGGGGGATAAGGATAAAGTTGTCATTGCGAGTCTGATTGTGATGTCGGTTCTCTGTGATGGCGGCGCACTCCATGTTTTTGTGGGTGAGCAGAATGGGTTTGGGTGTACCCGTGGTGCCCGAGGTAAAATAAAGCCCGCAAGGGTCGCTATCGTCAAGCTCCACTCTCAGGGGCTGGTGTGAGGCGCTCGCAACCATATCTTCAAAGGCCAGCATTCCCTTCGGTACGCTACTGCCGACGAAGACGAAATTTTGGATGGTTGTCAGATTGGGCCGGATTGTCTCCACACGCTCGGTGAACTCTTCACCGAGAATCATTGCCTTGGCTTCCGCAATCTCGGCGCAGTAAAGGATATTCTTGCTGGTGAATCGGAAGTTGAGGGGCACCGCCCAGGCGCCGGTGCGGATAATGCCGAAGTACGCCTCGAGCCAGTTGATGGAGTTCATCATCAGGTGGACGACTTTATCGCCCTTGCGGATGCCCAGTGATGTCAGCGCGTTGGCGACGCGGTTCGCCCGCTGGTCAAACTCCTCCCAGGTGATAACCTTACGCAGGTTCTTGCTCGGCTTAAGCTCGATGAGCGCCGTCTCGCCGCGGTACATCCGGGCGTTCCGGGCCAGCATCTCGGCGATTGTCATACGCTAGTATTTTACCAGTTCCGGCAGGAAAGTGGCGAGGTCAGTCCAGATAATCAGGATTCCGGTCATCACCAGCAGGGCGATGAGGAAGAGCATCGCTCCTTTGAAAATCTTCTTGACCTGCCCCCGAAAGTGGTACCACTTACAGAGTTAGAGTTACCGGCATTTTGGCTTGAGGTGCCGGTGGCCGATAACCAAGTGAGCTATGCGGCCTGACCTGATTATATTCCTTCCTCCAGTCCGCAATCAATACCTTCGCCTCAGTCAAGGTGGTAAAGATCTCCCGGTTGAGCAATTCGTCTCTCAGTTTCCCGTTAAGAGACTCTATATAGCCGTTCTCCCAGGGGCTGCCTGGTTCGATGACCTGTGTGGTACAAAAAAGGAAGGACTGGACATTCCGCTAGTGAAAATATCCAGCCCTCGTTTGAATCTCTACGCTGTTGTCATGGTTACGGCTTTCCGATTCTAAACATCTTTGTGCCACATGTTGGGCATGACCCCTGAGTCGCAGGCTTACCATTCTTCATGGTTATTGCCTTCGATGCTTTCATTTCCTTCTTGGACTTACATTTAACGCAATATGCTTGTACCATATTAGCCTCCTGATATCT
>JBGOXU010000002.1:0-19672 GCA_041479305.1 Dehalococcoidia bacterium | reverse complement strand
GGCCAAGAAGTAACCGCGGTTAGCGGAACTGCTCCTTAGGGATAATCACCACCCGCCGCGACTCACCCTCCCCGCTGCTCTGAGTGGTCACATCGGAGTGGTCGGCCAGCGTCAGGTGGACGATTCGTCTATCGAAAGCCGGCATCGGCTTGAGGGCGAAGGGCGTCCGCTGTACCTTGACCTGCTCGGCCATCCGCCAGGCCAGCGCCTGCAAGGACTCGTTGCGACGTTTCTTGTAGCCTTCGATATCGATGACTATAGGCCTAATTGTTTTGGCGCCCATTTGTGGGGCTGTGTCCAAGGGTTTCCTACTGAAGGAACCGGTTCCCCGGGCTACGGGCATGATTTTCCGCCGAGAACACGCTTACCATATGATTCTCCTCATGATCTTGTGGAGTTTTTTACGAAATCGTGTCACACTGGTGGCGTTAAGAGCCTTACCCTTATCTTTCTCCCACTCTCTGTTAACTTAATGTTCAACTAACTGCGCCATTGTTATCTTTCGATGATCGCTAAGTAACCTTAGCACGAGTGCTGTTGAAGTGTCTAAATGCAGGTAGCAAGCTCGTTTCGTCCCTCTCAAAGCCGCTGATGATTTAGCCTCAAAAATATTTTTACGTTCAAATGGGGTCAAAAAACGTGAAAATAAGCCCCTAAACTTGCGAAATAGGCCCTCAAAATCGATTTTCAACCTCACAGTTGAATAGTATGATGCAAAATTATCGGCTGTTAATGATTTTTGCGGAAATTTTGGTCATGATAAGTGACAACTAGTGGAAATTAACTCACATCAGACCCTAAATGCGATTATTTAATTGTGAGGCGGTGATCGCTGGGAGACCTGCCGGGGGTCTTGTTTGGGGGCCGCTTCCGCTCGACACGACTGTGGTCAAGGCGGTCAACCGCTTGCGAGGACCTCGGGTTGTGCTTTGTCAATGGCACTTAACAAGCACCCTTTCAGCTCACCTGAATAAGATTCAGCTTCGTAAGCACCACCCGACCGGGGGATTGCTACAGGGTCAAGCAAAGCCGGCTGCTGCTGTTCTGCACTTGTGGGGCTCACGACAACCGGCCTTCGGCCCCTGTTAGCGGCAGTGCGTCGAGAATCTGGCAGATTAGAACCTCATACCTTTCTATGGACCTTGTTCTCCTGGGAGGAGAGGGGGAAGAAAAACGAAAAGAGGGGTTAGCACCCCTTCAGGGAGAACCCCTCAGGGTGAACCCTCTTAGACGCCCTTCAGGGTGGTTCCAGTGATGTCACCAGAACTGAACCCTTCTGGGTGAACCCCGCTTCTTATGCCACGGGTTGGTTCATCCTGGATTAAACGCCCACCTGAATGAACAAGAAAGAGGGGGCTGGTGTGCCCCCTCTCGAAGTAGCGTTGCGTCTCAGGAACAGGAATACTAACGCTTGGTGTACTGTGGCGCCTTGCGGGCCCGCTTGAGGCCAGCCTTCTTGCGCTCCCTGGTCCGGGGGTCGCGCGTGAGCAACCCGCTCTGGCGCAGGATGGGCTTGAGGCTCTCGTCAAGCTGGACCAGCGCCCGGGCAATGCCGTGAGACAACGCCCCACTCTGTCCGACAATGCCCCCGCCTTCCACCTTCGCCACGACAGTGTACTTACCTAGGTTCTCGGTGGCGATAAGCGGCCTTAGTATCGTGCGCTGATACTCCAGGCTGGAGAAAATCTCCTCGTAAGGTATGCCGTTAACGGTAATCGTGCCGTTGCCCGGCATCAGCTTCACCTGAGCTATGGCCGTCTTGCGACGTCCGGTTCCCGTAAAATAAGTCTGCTTTGCCAAGACTAACTCCCTTCCTTATCCTGATTGCCGGCCTTTGCCACCGGCGGCTTGGGGAACTCCGCCCCGGCATAGACTCTGAGTCTCTTCCTCATCATATCACCCAGGCGGGTGTGGGGCAACATCCCGTTAATGGCGAACTCCATGGCGCGGGTGGGGTGCGCCTCCATCATCGCTTCCAGCGTGATGTGCTTCAAGCCCCCCGGGTACTGGGAATGATGGTAGTAGACCTTCTCTTTGGCCTTGTTGCCGGTGACCCGCACCTTGGCCGCGTTGTAGACGATGACGAAGTCGCCACAGTCCTGGTTCTGGCTCCAGATGGGCTTGTGCTTGCCGATAATCAGTTTGGCCGCCTGAGAGGCGAGCCGTCCCAGAGTCTGACCCTCGGCATTAAAAACGTGCCACTCTCGCGTAACATCCTTTTTTCTGGTCGCATAAGTTTTCAACTGCATATTTCCTCCAGGGGACTGCGATAGTTTACCCGCATCAGGCAGAGTCCGTGGGCGGGGACAGTCGGCCCGGCAAGTCCCGGTTTTTTCGCTTCAATAATCTCTTTGAATTCTCCGGCGGTCATTCGGCCCATTCCCACTCTGAGCAGGGCGCCCACTGTGTTGCGTACCTGGTGGGGTAGAAATGAGTTAGCCACCATTTCAAAGGTCACCAGGTCGCCGTCCCGTTTGAATTCCGTTTTGTATATTTCCCTTTCTGTCGTCTTGATATTCGGTTCCAGGCTGGTAATGAAGGAGGCGAGGTCGTGTTTGCCGGTTAAGGCTTGCGCCGCCCCGTTCATCGAGTCGATATCGAGCTTGCCGCTCACCAGATAAGCGAAGCCTCGCTTGAGCGCCCCGCGGGTCGGCCGGTTCAGAATGTAGTAGTGGTACTCACGGCTGACGGCATCGCGCCTGACGTTGAAGCTTTCGCTTGCCCGGTAGGCCGCCCTCACCGCGATGTCCGCCGGCAGGTGGAAGTTCAGTCCTTTGACAAAGCTCCCGGTCCTTCGGCTGAAGGACTCCGTCCGGAAGCTGACCACCTGTCCTTCGGCGTGGACTCCGGCATCAGTGCGGCTGGCTGATATAACCCGTCTCCTTTCTCCCGTTAGCTTCCAGATTGCCTTTTCCAGTTCCGCCTGGATGGTCGGCTGGTTGGCCTGCCACTGGAAGCCGTAATAGTTCGTCCCTTCGTATTCTAAGACCAGTACAATCTTGGTGATTTGTGCCACACCAGCGCTATTCCACGAGCGAAAGCTGGGCCATCGGCGCGTTATCACCCAGCCTTGGCCCCAGTTTGACAATGCGGGTATAGCCACCGGGGCGCTGGGCGTAACGTGGCGCCAGCTCGGAGAAGACCTTCTTGGCAACATCCTCATCGAAGATGAAGGTCAGCGCCTGACGGAAACAGTGCAGTCCGCCCTTCTTCCCCAGCGTAATCATCTCCTCAGCCAGACCGCGCACTTCTTTGGCCTTAGCTTCCGTGGTCGTGATTTTCTCGTGCTTGAGAAGGTCAGTCACCAGGTTGCGGTACAGCGCCCGGCGGTGACCCTTCGACCCTATTTTGCGGCCATCAACTTTATGTCTCATAAGCGTATCTCTTTATTCTGTCTTTTCTTCTTCCCCGGTGCCTTCTTCGGCGGTTTCTTCTTCTGTTGTTATGCCCTTCTTCGCCTCTTTTGGCTCATCATCGGGCGACAGGGCGAGGCCCAGCACCGAGAGTTTTGCCTCAATCTCCTGGAAGGACTTCTGCCCGAAGTTGCGCAGCTTCAGAAGCTCTTTGGGCTTCTTGCTGACCAGCTCGCCGACGGTAGTGATGCCGCTGCGGCGCAGGCAGTTCATGGTGCGGACGGAGAGGTCCATCTGTTCGACCGGCATGTTATACTTCTCATCAGGTATGGCGGCCCGGACGGCCTGCTCCTCCGCCTTTGCCTCAGTTGTCTTCACGAACTCGGCAAACGGAGAGAGTTGTTCAATTATAATGGCAGCCGCCTTACTGACGGCGTCAGCCGGGGTGACGGTGCCGTCCGTCCAGACATCCAGGAAGAGCCGCTCCTGGGTCACCTCCCGCCCGACGCGGACCGGTTCGGTGGAGAAGTTCACCTTACGGATGGGGGTGAAGATGGCATCCACCGGGATGGTGCCCGCGGGCAGGCTATCATGCGATTCGGCGGGCCGAAAGCCCTCGCCAAGCTCGACCTCAAATTCGATGTACAGCTTGGCCTTGGGTTTGTTCAGGGTAACCAGGCACAGCTCCGGATTGGCAATTTCAAAATCGGCGGAGGGCTTGATGTCCGCGGCGCAGATTTTGCCTTCACCCTCAGCCTCAAGGACCAGTTTGCCCGGCCGGTCGGTCAGCGACTTTAGTCTTAGCGCCTTGACGTTGAGCAAAAAGTCAGTGACATCCTCTTTGGCGTTCGGGATGACCGTGAACTCGTGAAGGACGCCATCGATTTTGACCCGGGTGACCGTGGCGCCGGGAAGATAGCGCAGCAGGACCCGACGCAGAGAATTGCCCAGAGTCACGCCAACCCCTTTTTCCAACGGCTCAGCCTTGAAGCGCCCGAAGTTCTCGGCGCTTTCAACAAGCTCTATTTTTGGTACTGCCAGACGTGACAAAAGGTTTACCTCCTTAATACATTATCGCGAGTAGTACTCAACGATAGCGGTGACATCGAAGATGGGCTGGATGTCCTCTGGTGTTGGCGTGGATACCACCTGAGCTACCAGATTTTGCCTGTCCAGACTGAGCCACCCGGGAACGGTCTTGGATTCCACAACTTTGACCAGCGTTTTGAAATATTCAGTGTTCTTGCTGCCCTCGCGCCAGCTAAGTCTGTCGCCCTCTTTGATTAAGAAGGAGGGGATATTGACCTTCTTGCCGTTCACCATAATATGCCCGTGGCGGACGAGCTGACGCGCCTGCGAGCGGGAATCAGCAAAGCCCAGCCGGTAAACAACGTTGTCCAGGCGTCTCTCCAGGAGGACGACGAGGTTATCGCCCGTGATGCCGGCCTGTCCCTCCGCATTAGCAAAGAAGCGGCGGAACTGCCTCTCCAGAAGCCCGTACATATAGCGGGCCTTTTGCTTTTCCCGCAACTGGATACCGCGGTCGGAAACCTTCTGGCGTCGCCGACCACCGGGCGCCCGGCCCGGCGGATTGGCGCGCTTCTCAAAGGTGCACTTGGAATAGCACTTCATGCCCTTGAGAAAGAGCTTTTCGCCGCTGCGGCGGCATACTCGACAAACTGCTTCAATGTATCTTGCCATGTTCTCTCTCTTCTACACTCGTCTCTTCTTGGGCGGGCGGCAGCCGTTGTGCGGAATTGGCGTCACGTCCCGGATGCTGGTGATGTAGAGACCGGAGCTCTGCAGCGAGCGGATTGCCGCCTCGCGTCCGCTGCCCGGACCCCTGACGAAGACCTCTACCTGCTTCAGACCGAGAAGCTGGGCTCGCTTCACGGCATCGCGGGCGGCCATCTGGGCGGCATAGGGGGTGCCCTTGCGCGAACCCTTGAAGCCGGCCGAGCCGGCACTACCCCAGGCGATGACGTTGCCCTCAAGGTCGGTGATGGTTACGATGGTATTGTTAAAGGTGGACTGAACGAAGGCTTTACCAACAGGTACCGGCCTCCGTTCCTTCCGCCTTACTCTTGGTCGTTTCTTCTCTGGCATCTAGTTTCTCCTCCTGCTACTTCTTCGCCACGCCGCGCTTCTGGCCTCGCCCGGCGACGGTCTTGCGCGGTCCCTTGCGGGAGCGGGCATTAGTGCGGGTGCGCTGACCCCTGACGGGCAAACTGCGGCGGTGCCGGTAACCGCGGTAGCTCCCGATTTCGATGAGACGTTTGATATTGAAAGTAATCTCTTTCCGGAGGTCGCCCTCGACCGTGGCCTTCTTGTCGATAATCTCACGGATGCGGTTGACCTCTTCCTCGGTAAGGTCGGCTACCTTGGTATCGGGTTTAATATTAGCCTGTTCCAGAATTCTCTGGCTCATGGTCAGTCCGACGCCATAAATATATTGCAGCGAGACCCAGGCCTGCTTATTTTTCGGTAAATCTACCCCGGCAATACGTGCCATCTATGCCTCCTCTAACCCTGTCTCTGCTTGTGCTTGGGGTTGGAACAGATAACTCTGACCACACCTTTGCGCTTCACTACTTTGCACTTTTCGCATCTGACTTTTACGGAAGACCTTACTTTCATTATCGTAAATCCTTTTTCCTACTTAAACCGGTAGGTTATTCTACCACGGGTGAGGTCGTAGGGGGATAGTTCAACGAGCACTTTGTCCCCGGGCAGGACCCTGATGTAGTGCATCCTAATCTTGCCCGATATGTGAGCCAGCACTTTATGCCCGTTGGCCAGCTCGACTCGAAACATCGCGTTTGGTAGCGCCTCGAGGACAACTCCCTCAACCTCAATGGTTTCTTTTTTAGGCATAAATTACCTGGTCAATACCTCCGCTTCGCCATTGGTGATGGCGATGGTATGCTCAAAATGAGCGGAAAGACTCCCGTCAACAGTCAGCACTGTCCAATCATCATCGGCGCGGCGCGTCCGCCAGTCGCCTATATTCAACATCGGCTCCAGGGCCAGCGTCATTCCCTTCTTCAGCAGTATACCGGTGCCCGGAATGCCGAAGTTAGGCACCAGCGGGTCTTCGTGCATGTCCCGCCCGATGGCGTGGCCGGTGTACTCGCGCACCACGGTAAAACCTCTGGCCTCGGCGTGGTCCTGTATTGCCGCCGAAATATCGCCCAGGTGGCTACCGGTGCGGGCGGCCTTGATGCCTGCCCACAGCGCGCCTTCGGTTGCCTCGATGAGGCGCTGGGCGGCGGGGCTCGTCCGGCCGACGCCCACGGTGACCGCCACGTCACCCTGGAAGCCATCAAATATTACGCCAAAATCAATCTTGACGATATCGCCTTCTCTTATCACCTTTTTTCCCGGGATGCCGTGGACGATTTCGTCGTTTACGGAGACGCAGACGCTGGCCGGGAAGCCATGGTACCCCTTAAAGGAGGGGAGGGCGCCGCGCTGGTGGCACTCTTTTTCCGCGATAACGTCCAGCTCTCGTGTCTCCATACCCGCTCTCACGCTATTGGCCAAAATCCTCAATACCTCGGCAGTGACCCGGCCGGCCTGCCGCATAACGGCAATCTCATTATCCGTCTTGATAATGACGCTCATTCCGATGGTTCTCATTTACCGGTCCTGCCTTAGGACTTCGATAATCTTCCCGGACACAACGTCCACGCCGCCCTCACCTCTGACCTCGGCTAGTTTGCCCGGTTTCCGGTAGTAGTCAATCAGGGGCGCGGTCTGGACAGAGTATACCTCCCGCCGATTCTTTATCGTTTCCACGTTGTCATCCGGCCGCTGGTAAAGCTCGCCGCCGCACTTGTCACATTTTCCCGCCACTTTGGGCGGTGAGTTCATTATATGATAAACGGCCTGGCAATTGCGACAAATCCGCCGTCCGCTCAATCGCTTTATCAGCTCTTCGTCAGATACCTCCAGCAGTATTACCTTATCCACTGCCTTCTTCTCCCGCTTCAACGCCTTGTCCAGGGCCTGTGCCTGCGTCAGATTGCGAGGGAAGCCATCCAGGATGACCCCCCGGGCACAATCGGGAGCGGCCAACCGCTCTAGGACCATTTGCGTCGTTACCTCATCCGGGACCAGTTCCCCTCTCTCCATGTAGGACTTAGCTTTCTTGCCTAGCTCAGTACCCTTGCCCAGCGCATCCCGGAACAGGTCGCCGGAGGAGATATGCACCATATTCAATTTGTGGGCGACATCGGCGGCCTGCGTGCCTTTGCCGGCGCCCGGCGCGCCCAGGAAAATAAGGTACAATTGATACTCCTACTTGATAAAGCCCTCATAGCGGCGCATCACCAGCTGGGCTTCCAGCTGTTTCATCGTGTCCAGCACGACGCCGACCATAATGAGTAAGCCCAGGCTGGACAGCTGGATGACCTGCACATTGGTAACCAGCTTTGCCGCGAAGGGCATCACCGCCACTGCGGCGAGGAAGAGGGCCCCGCCCCAGGTAATGCGGTTGATAACGCCATTCATATAAGCTGATGTCTGTTTGCCGGGCCGGATGCCGGGGATGAACCCGCCCTGCCTCTGCAACACGCCGGGCAGGTCCTGCTGTTGAAAGACCACCATCGTATAGAAAAAGGTGAAGGCCACCGACATGATGAAGTACAGCCCCCAGTAGAAGAAGCCGACGGGCAGGGGAGCGTTCGGGTTGAATAGCTCCATAATCGTGTTGGCGAAATTGGGCTCGTTCGGGTTGGCGAAGTAGCTGGCGACGATTCCCGGGAAAAGCACGATGGACATTGCGAAGATGAGCGGAATCATGCCGGCGCTATTGACGCGCAGGGGAATATGGGTAGCGCCCGACTGCCGGTACATACGGCCGCTGCGGAAAACGCTGCGGGCGTACTGCACCGGGACGCGCCGGTGCGCTTCCGTGAAAACAATAATGAGGACGATGGTCAGGACGACAAGGAGCAGGTATACTGCTAACCCGAAGAAGTTCTCTCTCGCCATGAAGCCCTGACCTACCAACTGCGGCAGCTGCGCCACGATGCCGCCGAAAATGATAATCGAAATGCCATTGCCGATGCCGTATTCCGTAATCAGCTCACCCAGCCAGACCAAGAAGATGGTGCCGGCGACCATCGACGCGATGATGGCCGCCATTGCCAGCGGGGCAGCAGAAGCGATGACGCCCTCGCGCTGGAGGTAGACCATCTGGCCGTAGCCCTGGAGTGCCGCCAGGGGTACGGTGAGCCAGTGGGTGATGAGATTAATCCGGTTCCGGCCCTCTTCCCCGCTCCGCGAAATCTCTTGGAGCTTGGGGATAACGGGCACCAACAGCATCATAATGATGGACGATGTGATGTACGGGTAAACGCCCATTGCCGCCACGCTGAGACGTCTCATCGCGCCGCCGCTGAACAGGTCAAGCATGCCGAGCAGGGCGTTGCGCTCAAATAGCGCCGATAGGGCATCAAGGTTCACTCCCGGGAGTGGCACGTGGGCCACAAAGCGGAAGATAACCAGAATGCCGATGGTGAAGAGGATGCGCCGCCTCAGGTCGGGCAAGCTGAAGGCATCAATCATCGCCAGCAGCAGTTTGGGCTTACTCTGCTTTGGCCGCATGCGTTACCTCCTCAGCTTTGCCGCCCGCGGCTTCAATTTTGGCCTTAGCCGCCGCCGAAAACTTGTTCGCCTTTACCGTTAAGGGCTGGCTGATATCGCCGCTGGCCAGGATTTTGACAGGGTTTGCCAGCGATTTGACCAGTCCGGCTTCCAGCAATTTCTCCGGCGTCACTTCAGTGCCGGATTCGAAGGCGCTGAGTTTGTCCAGGTTGACCACGCTATACTCGATGCGGAAACGGTTAAAGAAGCCGCGCTTCTGCGGCAGGCGCTTGAGCAACGGGAGCTGACCGCCTTCAAAGCCGGGACGCGGCCCGCTGCCGGCACGTGAGTTCTGTCCTTTGGCGCCGCGCGTGGCAAAACTACCATGACCGCTGGCATCGCCGCGGCCAATTCGCTTTCGGTTCTTCTTGGAACCAGGGGGTGGCGAGAGTTTATCTTGCCTCACTTTTCCACCTCCACCTTGACCAGGTGTCTCACTTTGTTAATCATACCTCTCACTGAAAGCGAATCCTCATGGACAACGCTATGGTTCATACGGTGTAGGCCCAGACTGGCCAGCGTCTTCCGCATATCCGGTTTCTGGCCGCTGTCACTTCTAATCCAGGTAATACGAATTTTAGCCGGCACTGGTTGCCTCCTGTGCCGTTGGGGCGGCCGCTACTGCCTGCGGTTTACGCCTGGCAATCTCGTCCTTGGGGTTCCTGAGCTGGCTGAGCGCCACCAGAGTTGCCTTGGATACGTTAATGTGGTTCTGACTGCCCAGCGACTTGGTCAGGATATCCTTGATTCCCGCTGCCTCAAGGACGGCGCGGATGCTCCCGCCGGCGATGACACCCGTACCGGGCGAGGCCGGTTTGAGCAGGACTTTGGACGCTCCGAACTTGGCCTTTATCTCGTGCGGGATGGTTGTCCCGGCGAGGGTGACTTTAATCAGGTTCTTGCGGGCAACGACGCTGGCTTTGTTGATTGCTGCCGGCACCTCATTCGCCTTACCTATGCCGAGGCCGACATGCCCGGCGCCGTCACCGGTGGTCACGAGGGCGCTGAAACGAAGGCGTTTGCCGCCCTTCATTACCTTGGCGACGCGGTTGATGTAAATCAACTTGTCCGTCAAATTCAATTCCGTAGCATCAATTCTGCTGATTGGTTCTTTCATAACCTATCTCTCTTAGAACTTTAGTCCGGCTTTGCGGGCGGCTTCCGCCAGGGCTTTTACCCGGCCGTGGTACCGGTAACCGCCGCGGTCAAAAACAACTTCCTTGATGCCCTTCTCCAGGGCCCGTTTCCCCAGGACCGTCCCCACCGCCTCCGCCTCGGCCGATTTGTTTTTCTTATCGAGGTTGGGTTTGACCTCAGCATCGGTGGTTGAGGCGCAGACCAGGGTGTTCCCCTTGCTGTCATCGATGACCTGGGCGTAGATGTGGTTCAGGCTGCGGAAAACGCACAGGCGGGGTCGCTCCGGGCGGCCCTCGACTTTGGCTCTAACCCGGATATGCCTGCGAATTCGTGCATCTCTTGGCGTTATCGTTCCCATTATTTCTTACCTACTACTTTACCGGCTTTGCCCGGCTTAAGGCGGACATACTCACCAATGTACCGGATACCCTTGCCCTTGTAAGAATCCGGGGGGCGCATCTTTCTGATTTTGGCCGCCATCTCGCCGACCATCTCTTTATTGGCGCCGACAACCTTGACGCGGTTGGTGCCATCGAGGACAAAGGATAGTCCGGGCGGGGGCGTGACCTCCAGCAGGTGGGACAGGCCGACGCGGAGCACCAGCTTATCGCCGGCTTTCTCAGCGCGGTAGCCCACACCGACGATTTCCAGGCCCTTTTCAAAGCCTTTGCTCACCCCTTCAACCATGTTGGAGAGCAGGGTGCGGGTCAACCCGTGCAGACTGCGGTGGTCCTTGCTATCGGTTGGGCGGGCGACAGTTATGGTGTTCTCCTGCAGGTTGATGGCCATATCCGGATGGAGAGTGCGCTTTAGCTCGCCCTTGGGTCCGGTCACGGTCACATTGCTACCGCTGATATTCACCTTGACCTTTTCCGGTATTGCGATGGGCAACTTGCCGATTCTAGACATCTCTTACTCCAATTACCATATGTAGCACAGCAACTCGCCGCCCATGCCGAGTCGCCAGGCTTGCTGTCCCGTCTTCAGGCCTTTGGAGGTGGAGACGATGGCGACGCCGGCGCCGCCTCGGATGCGGGGTATCTCACCCTTGCCCATGTAGACTCTCAGACCCGGCTTGCTCACTCTCTCCATTCCGGCGATAAACGGTCGGCTGTTCTCGTATTTCAGGTAAACCTTGATGGCGCGGTGCGGCTTGTCACGCAGCACTTCATAGTCCTTGATGAAGCCTTCTTCCTTCAGGATGCGGGCAATTGCCAGTTTCATCTTGGATGTCGGTACGACGGTATGCTCGTGCCTCGCCATGGCGGCATTACGTATTCGATTCAGCATATCGGAAATTGGGTCAGTTACAATCATCTTCCTGCCTCTTTACCAGCTTGACTTCCTAACTCCGGGGAGCTGCCCGATGAGCGCCAGCCGGCGGAAGCAAATGCGGCACATGCCGAACTTGCGCATATAGGCGCGGGGCCTCCCGCAGAGCTGACACCGGTTGTGCTGCTGGACCTTGAATTTTGCCGGACGCCGTGCCTTAACTATCTCGGATACTTTTGCCATCTTTAGCCCTTTTCCTTACCCCTTAGCGAAAGGCATTCCCAGCAACTCGAGCAGGTGTCTGCCTTCCTCATCGGTTCTTGCCGTGGTGACGACGACAATCTCAAGCCCACGGATTTTGTCAATTTTGTCATATTCGATTTCCGGGAACACGGTCTGCTCTTTCAGACCCAGTGTGTAGTTCCCCCGCCCGTCAAAGGCGGTGGCGGGGACCCCGCTGAACTCGCGGACGCGGGGTAGAACCGCGTTCATCAGCTTGTCCATAAACTGGTACATCCGGGCACCGCGCAGGGTGACCTTGACGCCGATGGGCATCCCCTGGCGGAGCCGCCAGACGGAGATGGAACTGCGGGCGCGGGTGACCACCGGATGCTGGCCGGTGACGGTGGTCAGGTCAGTTTCCGCGGCCTCAATGGCTTTGGCATTGGTGATTGCCTCGCCCACACCGATATTGAGCACCACCTTGACCAGGCGGGGTACCTGCATCACATTCTTATAACCGAAATGCTCCATCATTCCCGGAATGACGTCTTTGCGGTATTTTTCCAGTAATCTTAACGGTGCCATTTAGTCAATTACCTCTTTGCAGACGCGGCAGAAGCGCACCTTCCGGCCATCTTCGAGGAAGCGGTAGCCGACGCGAGCCGGCTTGTTGCACTTGTTGCAGAGCAGCATCACATTGGAGACGCTGATGGGCGCCTCCAGTTCGATGATGCCAGCCTGCCTCACCTGTCCTTTTGCCTTCGAATGCTTCTTAATGAAGTTGATACCTTCGACCATGATGTGGTTATCTTTCGGGTAGGCAAAGCGCACTTTTCCCTTTTTGCCCTTGTCCTTGCCGGTAGTAACCAGTACCGTATCGTTCTTTCTGATTTTCATGGCTCTAATCTCACAAGACCTCAGGTGCCAGCGAGATAATCTTGGTGAAGTTCTTCTCTCTCAGCTCTCTGGCTACCGGTCCAAATATGCGGGTGCCCTTCGGGTTGTTCTTATCGGTCAGGATGACCGCCGCGTTTTCGTCAAATCGGATATAGGAGCCGTCCGGCCGGCGGTGTGGTTTGACCTGGCGGACGACCACCGCCCGGACCACGTCACCCTTCTTCGTCGCCGATGCCGGGATGGCTTTCTTGACCGCTGCCACGATGACATCGCCCAGGCGGGCATAGCGGCGCTTCGACCCGCCGAGTATGTTGACGCACATAATCTCGCGGGCTCCGGTGTTGTCAGCTACCTTCAGTCTGGTATACGTCTGAATCATATCCCACGTCCTAAATCTTAAGTAATTTCCTCAGGCTTAATCTCGGCGACTTCTGCCTTGGCGATAATCTCGGCAATCCGCCAGCGTTTTTCTTTCGACAGCGGGCGCGTCTCGATGAGCCGGACTAAATCGCCGGGCTGGCTCTGGTTTTTCTCATCGTGCGCCTTGTAGTTGACCGTCTTCTTTATTCTCTTGTGATATAGTGGATAAATCCGGTCTGTCTCTACCGCCACGATGGCCGTCTTGTCCATCTTCCGGCTGAGAATACGCCCGATTCTGGTCTTCTGTATCTTTTTTGCCATAGCTCTACCTTATGCCCATCTCTCTCTCCCGCAGTATGGTCTTGAGGCGGGCAATGTTCCTTCTGACTCTCACTAGTTCCTGGTTGTTCACCAGCTGTCTGGTGGTCAGGCGAAAGCGCAGGTTCAAAAGCTCATGCTGGGAGTCCGCAATCTGCTTCTTGATATCATCGGAGCTCATCGCTCGCAGTTCACTGATTTTCACTTGGCGCTACTCTCCTTCGCTGTCACCGTCCCCATCAAGCCCTCCCGGACGACGAAGCGGGTGTGAATGGGCAGTTTGTAGGCGGCCAGGCGGATTGCCTCTTTGGCCGTCTTTTCGCTGACACCGGCCATCTCGAAGAGGATTCTGCCGGACTTGGCGGCGACTACCCAGTGGTCCGGGGAGCCTTTGCCGCCGCCCATGCGGGTTTCGGCCGCCTTCTTGGTCATCGGTTTATCCGGGAAAACGCGAGTCCAGACTTTGCCGCCGCGGCGGATATGGCGCGTAATGGCGCGGCGCGCCGCCTCAAGCTG
The DNA here is from genome assembly GCA_041479305.1 of Dehalococcoidia bacterium. Classification (GTDB taxonomy): domain Bacteria; phylum Chloroflexota; class Dehalococcoidia; order Dehalococcoidales; family RBG-16-60-22; genus JBGOXU01. The sequence continues at coordinate 5,948 of JBGOXU010000002.1, read as the reverse complement.
GGCGGCCGTAATCCAGTGCGGTTCCAGGGTCTGCATACCAAAATCGCCAAAGGCGAGGGTATTGCCATTATTGGCCTGACCGTGAACGCGCCCTTTGTGCACCTTGCGAAATTTGACTCTCTTGGGTTGTAGCATCCTATTCCTCTTTTTCCTTCACAGGAGCTTCAGCCGATGTCTTCTTCGTTCTTTTTGGTTTAGCCGGTTTCTCCTCGGCGGCAGGCTTGGCTTTGGCTTTGGTGGCTTCAACCTCCGCTTTGGGCGCCGCGGCCTTGGTCCGCCTCTTCGGCGCCGGCTTTTCTTCCGCGGCTGGTTTTACTTCAGCCGCGGCCGGTTTTTTCTCGGTCTTGACCGCTCTCTTGCGCGCCGGTTTGGCCGGTTTCTCCTCGGCGGCGGGTTTGACCTCTGCCGCGGCCGGTTTTTCTGCTATCTTTGCCGCCGCTCTGGCTTTGCGGGCTGGTTTGGCGGCCGCTACCGCCGGTTTTTCCTTCACCGTGGCGGCGACTACTTCTTTGGCTTTCCTGGCTGGCTTGGGCTTTACCTCTGCCTCGGGAGCCGGGGTCGGGGCGGGCGCGGGCGCTTCGGCAACAATTACTTCAACGGGTTTTGCCGCCGGGGCTTCCGCGATTGCTACCGGGGCCGCTGCCTCCGGCTTGACGGCAACCGCTTCCGGAGCCGCCGCTTCAGCCGCAACGGGTTTCGCCTCGGGGAAGATGTCGCCCTTGTAAATCCAGACCTTTATACCAATGCGGCCAAGCGTCGTGTGGGCTTCGGTGAAGCCGAAGTCAATATCAGCTCTGATTGTCTGCAGGGGGACCTGCCCCTGGTACATAATCTGCTTGCGGGCAATTTCAGCATCGCCCAGCCGGCCCGCGGCTCTGATGCGGATACCCTTGGCGCCGGACTGCATGGTGCGGAAAATCGCCTGCTTCATGGCTCTCCGATAGGCAATACGCCGCTCAATCTGGTCGGCGATGGACCGGGCGACGAGAAAGGCGTCCAGCTCTGCCTGGCGGATTTCCCGGATATTGAGGCGGATTTTCTTGCCGACGAGCTTTTCCAGGTGCTGCCGGAGCTCTTCCACCCTCTGGCCGCCGCGCCCGATGACAATGCCGGGCCGGGCCGTGTGGATGGCAATGGTAACTTCTTTCGCCTGGCGCTCAATGTCCACGCGGGAGATGCCGGCATCAGAATACTTGGTCTGGATTGCCCGCCTCAGTTCCATATCTTCCAGGACGGCCTCAGCATAGTGAGGGTCAGAGGCATACCATTTTGCCTGCCAGTCCTTGTTAATGCCGAGTCTAAAACCTACCGGATGAACCTTGCGACCCAATTATCCCTCCTGCTCGCCAACAATTACGGTAATATGGCTGGAACGCTTTAGTATTGGGGCGGCTCGCCCTCTGGCCTGAGCGCGAAACCTCTTAAGGTGTTTTGCTTTATCGACGAATATTCTCTTCACCTTCAAGTCAGCCGTTGCCAGCTGGTAGTTGTTCTCCGCACTGGCGGCGGCCGATTTGATGGTCTTGGCGACGACGCTGGCTTTGGGGGAGGGGACGAACTTGAGGATTGCCAGGGCTTCATCAATCTTCTTCCCCACGACCAAATCGGCAATCAGGCGCACTTTACGCGCCGGCAGCCCGGTATCTTTGGCAATTGCTCTGACATCCATTTTCTCTACCGCCTAACTAAGCCGCTTTCGCTGGTGGTGGCGTGGCTGGCATTGCCGCTGCCGCCTTGGACTCCGCGGCGGCCTTGGAGCCGTGACCGCGGAAGTTGCGGGTGTTGGCGAACTCGCCCAGCTTGTGCCCGACCATGCTCTCGGTGATGAAGATGGGGACATGGCGCCGACCGTTGTGCACACCGATGGTTAGACCAATCATCTGCGGCAGTATGGTCGAAGCGCGCGCCCAGGTCTTGATAACCGTCTTCTGGCCGGAGCGGATGACCGCTTCCACCTTCTTTTGTAGCTTAACGTCTATGAATGGGCCTTTCTTAATCGACCGTGACATCTTTACCCTCTATTCTTACTTTCTGCGCGTCATAATCAGCTTATCGGAAACGTGGGACCGGCGGGTCTTTTTGCCGTAGGCACATTTCCCCCACTTGGTCTTGGGGCTGGGGAAGCCACGCGGGCATTTGCCCTGGCCGCCACCATGTGGATGGTCGCGCGGGGTCATTGCCTCGCCGCGGACATCTGGCCGTCTGCCTTTGAGTCGGATGCGGCCCGCCTTACCCCAGTGGATGTTCTGGTGCTCGACATTGCCCACCTGCCCGATGGTGGCATAGCAATCGGCGTGAACGCGGCGTATTTCACCGGACGGCAGGCGGAGTATCGCGTAATCGCCTTCCTTGACCACCAGGATGGCGGCCGTGCCGGCGCCGCGCACCATCACGCCACCTCGACCGTGAATCAGCTCGATGTTATGAATCTGGGTGCCGCCGGGGATAAGCTTCATCGGCAGGGAGTTGCCAGGTTTGATTTCGGCATCTTCACCGGCCTTAATCATATCGCCGACGTTCAGACCTATCGGCGCCAGGATGTATCGCTTCTCGCCGTCGGTATAGTAGACCAGGGCCAGACGGGCAGTACGGTTGGGGTCATACTCGATGGCGGCAATACGGCCGGCAATGCCGGTCTTGTCCCGCTTGAAGTCAATGATTCTCAGCATGCGCCGGGCGCCGCCGCCACGATGGCGGGTGGTAATCTTACCATGGCTGCGCCCTGACTTGTGCTTGTGCGGCAGGAGTAGCGATTTCTCCGGCTCTTTCTTGGTAATCTCCTCGAAAGAGTAGGAGGTCATCCCCCGTCTGCCGGGTGAGGTTGGTTTATAAATCTTCAGTCCCATTCAAATCTCCCCAAAATGGCTCCTAGACACCTTCAAAAATCGTAATCTTGTCCCCCGCCTTCAGGGTAACGATGGCTTTCTTCATCGATGGAGTCATTACCTGCTTGCGACCGACACGGCGCATCCGGCCGGGAACATTCACCACGTTGACATCAGTCACCTTGACTTTGAAAGTCTTCTCAATCGCGTTCTTAATCTCCGGTTTGTTGGCCGCCGCGGCCACCTCAAAAGCATACTTGTTTTGCGATTGCAGATTGGTGTTCTTTTCCGTTATCAACGGTCGTTTTAATACATCAAGCGGAATCATAATTCACCCCTTAAGCCGCCTTCTCTCCCCAGAGCTCTTCAGCCTTGCGCACCGCGCTCACCGTCATCAGCAGCACCTTGTGGGAAAGCAGGTCGACCACGTTGAGGAGGTTGGCGGGCATGGTCTTGATGCCCCCCAGGTTGCGCGCCGACTTAATGACGTTGTTCTCAGGCTCAGACGTGACGACGAGCGCCGAACCGTTCACCCCGAGGGCGGTCAGAATATCGACCATCTTTTTGGTCTTGGGTTCCTCAAGTTTGAGTTCCTTCAGGACTTTGAGGGAGCCGTCCCCCGCCTTAGAGGAGAGCACGCACTTCAGCGCCAGGTGGCGCATCTTTTTCGGCGTTGCCTGGCGGTAGTCCCTGGGATGCGGGCCAAAGATGATGCCGCCATGCCTGCGCAATGGCGAACGGCGGCTGCCCGCCCGGGACATACCGGTGTGCTTCTGGGCATAGAGCTTGCGGGTGCTGCCGGCAACTTGGCCTCTGGTCTTGGTGCTCGCCGTGCCCTGTCGGGCATTGGCGCGCTGGGCAACCATTACCTGGTGCACTACGCCCTCATTGAAGGACACACCGAAGACAGCATCACTGATTTCTATCTTCTCGACTTCCTGCCCGGCAATATCATAAACTGGAATCTGCACGTTATTTCCCCTTGCGTGATTTCTTTATAATCACCAGTCCGTTATCGGCGCCCGGGACTGCCCCCTTCACCAGGAGCAGGTTGCGCGCCGGGTCAGCCTGGACGACTTCAATGTTCCGGGCGGTTACCCTCCGGTCGCCCATATGGCCGGGCAAACGCTTGTTCTTCATCACGCGGTCAGGGATATCCGGACCGAGCGAACCAGGGGCGCGGGCGCGGTCTGACGCGCCGTGGGTAGCCTTGTTGCCCTTGAAATGATGGCGCTTGATGACGCCGGCAAAACCCTTGCCGATGGACCGGCCGGTGATGTCAACCAGGTCGCCGGGTTTGAAAATGCTGACGTCAATCTTCTGGCCGACTTCCGCTTTCTCGTCCTCAGCCACTCTGGCTTCGCGCAGGTGCTTGAACTCGCCCAGTCCTTTGAGATGACCCTTTTCGGCGGCGCTGAGCCGCTTGGCCGCGCCGAAGGCGAGCTGGACGGCATTGTAGCCATCGGTGGCGGCGGTCTTGACCTGGGTTATGGTGCAGGGGCCGGCCTCAATGACGGTGACTCCCGCCACTTTGTTGTCCTTCCCGTATACCTGGGTCATCCCCAGTTTCTTGCCAATTATCTGTTGTATCATCTCAGCCACACTCTACAGCTTGATGTCTATTTCAACGCCGGCGGGCAGGTTCATCTTGGTCAGGGCTTCGATTGTCTTCGAGGTTGTCTCGATAATATCGATGATGCGCTTGTGCGTCCTGATTTCAAACTGCTCCTGCGAGTTCTTATCGATGAAGGTGGCGCGGATGACGCTGTACTTCTGGATGCGGGTGGGGAGGGGAATCGGTCCCGCCACCACCGCGCCGGTGCGCTCCACGGCGTCAACAATCTGTGCCGCCGATTGGTCGACTAACTTGTGGTCAAAACCCCTCAGTTTGATGCGAATTTTCTGTTTAGCCACGTCTCTTTCCTGCCGTCTTTTCCGTAATCTGTTCCGTGAGTTCCGCCGGAACCTCGCGGTAGCGTGAAAACTCCATAGTATGAGTTGCCCGGCCCTGCGTCAGCGACCGGAGGCTGGTTGCATAGCCGAAGGTCTCCGATAGCGGGATGAGGCAATGTATAATATACATTTCTCCCTGGGTATCAATCAAGGAGATGTGCCCCCGGCGGGCGTTAAGGTCGCCGATGACGTCGCCGAGGAACTGCTCGGGGGTGACCACTTCCAGCTTCATAATCGGCTCCAAGAGCACGGCTTTGCCTCTTTCCATACCGTGCTTCAGCGCCAGCGACCCGGCCATTTTGAAAGCAAGCTCGGAGGAGTCTACGTCGTGGTAACTGCCATCGTAAAGGGTGGCTTTGATATCAACGACGGGGTAGCCGGCGATAATCCCGGTCTCCATCGATTCACGGATACCCGCCTCGATGGCCGGGATGAAATTCTTGGGGATATCGCCGCCTTTGACCTTATCGACGAACTGGAAGCCGCCGCCGCGCTCCACCGGCTCAAACTCGACGAGGACATGGCCGTACTGGCCGTGCCCGCCGCTCTGCCGGATAAACCGGCCCTCGGCGCGGGTGGGGATGGTGATGGTCTCTTTGTAAGCCACCTGGGGCTTACCCACATTCGCCTGGACGCCGAACTCGCGGATGAGCCGGCTCACAATAACGTCGAGATGAAGCTCGCCCATACCAGAGATGATGGTCTGTCCAGTTTCCTGGTTGTAGGTTACTTTGAAAGTGGGGTCTTCCTCGGTCAGTTTCTGTAGAGCTTCGCCCATCCGGTCCTGGTCAACTCTTGTCTTAGGCTCGATAGAAATGGCGATGACTGGCTCGGGGAAGCGGATAGCTTCCAGAAGAACCGGCGCATCGGGTTCGCACAGGGTATCGCCGGTGAAGGTGTTCTTGAGACCGAGTGTGGCGGCGATGGTGCCGGTGTCCACGGCGCCGATTTCCTCGCGGTGATTGGCGTGCATCAGGAGCAACCGCCCGATGCGCTCTTTCTTATCGCGGGTGGAGTTATAGACCTGCGCGCCTGCCTCCAGCTTGCCGGAGTAGACGCGGAAATAGACTAATCGGCCGACAAAGGGGTCGGAGACAACCTTGAAGGCCAGCGCGGCGAACCGAGCATCGTCGGAGGCGGGAAGGGTGGCTTCCTCACCGGTGCGCGGGT
>JBGOXU010000001.1:0-19680 GCA_041479305.1 Dehalococcoidia bacterium | reverse complement strand
ATCTGGCTGTTCCACGGCCCACCGATGGTCATCTACTACACCATCGCGCTTACTCTGTTCCTTATCTTGAGGTCCCTGCCCGGCGTCAGGCGAGAAATGGCACAGGCCGGCGACAAGAAGGGTATCGTCGTGGACAAAAAGCACCATTTCTGGCAGGCGAGGAAAAACCGGTGAAGACAGTCGCCATCGTCACCGATACCACTGCCTGCATCCCGCCGGAACTGGTGGCGAAATATGGCATCGCTGTCATACCGGTCCAGCTGATTATCGAAGGCAAGACCTACCGTGACGGCATCGATATCACGCCGACGGAGTGCTACTCTCTCCTGCGAAGGGTGAAGAAGCTGCCCACCACCTCAGCCTCCTCCCCAGGGCCTTACCTGGAGGCTTTCCACCGCGCCAGTAAGAATGCGCAAAACGCGCTCTGTCTGACCGAACCGTCCAAATTCAGCGCGATGTACAACTCCGCTTCGATTGCCCGGACGATTGCTGAGGCCGAGCTTCCTGATTTCCCAGTCGAAGTGCTCGACTGCGCGACGGCAGCGGCGGGGATGGGGCTGGTGGCAATTTACGCGGCGCGACTGGCTGAAGCGGGCCGGAGTCTGGCGGAAGTGGTGGCAGAGACCCGGAGAATAATGTCCCGGGTGCACCTCTTTGCCGCTCTGGACACGCTCGATTATCTCGTCAAGGGCGGGCGCGTACCACAGGCAACGGCGCTGGTCAACTCCATCTTCAACATCAAGCCCGTCTTTACCCTGAACCACACCGGCGCCCGCACCGTCGCCCTGCCTAGAAGTATCGCCAGCGCCATCAAGAAGATATTAAAGCTGATGACTCAAAAAGTAGGCCAGGGCAAATGCCTGCACGTTATGGTGATGCACGCCGACGCTCTCGAAAAAGCCGCAGAGCTTAGAAACAAAGTTGCTTCGCAGTTCGACTGCATCGAGGTATTCACTACCGAGTTCACGCCGGTGATGGGCGCCCACACCGGACCGGGGCTGGTAGGGGTGGCGTTCTATGGGGATGAGTGATTCTAAGAGACTGACCTCACCCCATTAGTTCTCTCTTCCAGAATGAGAGGCAGACTTGATTTGCGGACTCATCCCCCTAACCCCCTTCTCTTGTGAAGAGAAGGGGGAACGGATTTTGAAGAGGGGTTGTGACCCCTCTTAGACGCCCCATCTTAGCGTGAAGGCGAACCCAAGCCTTCCCCGGGAATGAGGAGGAAGGCGGCTCTTTCTAGCCAGAGGAATGCCTCCCACGAAGGAGTATCCCCTTACATCGCCGGCTTCAGAACAATTATCGGCGTCTCTGCCGGCAATTTCCCGGCTTTGAACTCCACCTCGCTGGCGTCCAGTCTGCTGACGTTCTTCTTGCCCTTCAGAAAGTCCTCCACCCCGACGATGGGCAAGGAGACCTTATCCGTCTTGTAGTGCATCGGGATGATGACTCTGGGCTTAAGCTGTTCGCCGACGGTGGTGGCGGCCCGGGCATCGATAGTGTAGTAGCCGCCCACCGGCACCAGCAGGATGTCCACTTTGCCAATATCGGCGATTTGCTTCTGCGTCAGCGTGTGCCCCAGGTCGCCGAGGTGGCACAGGGTCAACCCGTCCGCGTCAATGCAGAACAGCGTATCGGTTCCCCGCTTCTTCCCCGCCTCCTCATCGTGATAGGCGGGAATGGCGCGGAACTTGATGCCTTTGAACTCAGTCGTGGTCCGGATGACTCTGGGATTGCCTTTGACGGCGCCCACGTTGTTGTGGTCAAAGTGGTCGTGGCTCACCGTGACGGCATCCGCTAACTCCTTTATCTCCCCGTAGCGCAGTCTTTCATCGCTGGTGTAGGGGTCGATTACTATCCTCACTCCTGACTCTGAAGTAACCAGGAATGAAGCGTGTCCCAGCCACTTGATTTTCATTCTTACCCACCTCCTTAGACTACTCGGCGAGAGAAAGTACCAGGTTGATGAGCGTCCGGACGGCGACGCCGGTAGCCCCTTTGACGGTGTAGCCCCGGTCTTTGTCTGACAGGTCCGTCCCGGCGATGTCCAGATGCACCCAGGGAGTGTCCTCGGCGAACTCCTGGAGGAACTTGGCAGCGGTAATGGCGCCACCCCACCGCTCGCCGGTGTTCTTGACATCGGCCACGTCGCTCTTGTTCTGCTCTTTGTACTCGTCGAACATCGGCATCTGCCAGACGTACTCGCCGGCTTCTTTGCCCGCGGCCAGCAATCGGCCAACGAACTCATCGTTGTTGGTGAAAGCGCCGGTGCAGACGTCACCCAGAGCCACCCGGCAGGCTCCGGTCAATGTTGCCACATCGACGATGAATTTGGCGCCCTGCTTGCGGGCGTAGCTCAGCGCATCGGCCAGGATAAGCCTACCTTCCGCGTCCGTGGAGATGACCTCGATGGTCTTGCCGTTCATCGCCTTGAGAATATCGCCGGGCTTGAAGGCATTGCCATCGGGCAGGTTCTCCGTGGCCGGCACAATGGCGGTGACATTTATCTTCGGTTTGAGCTGGGCGATGGCGCCGATGGCCGCCATCACCGCCGCCCCGCCAGCCATATCGCCCTTCATCTCCTCCATCTTCTCCGACGGCTTGAGTGAAATACCACCAGAATCGAAAGTGATGCCTTTGCCCACCAGGGCGATATTTACCTCGGACGAGTCGCTGCCGCGGTAGTTGAGGATGATGAACTTGGGCGGCTGTTGACTGCCGCGGGCAACGCCGAGAAGCCCTCCCATCCCCAGCTCCGCCATCTGGTCTTTGTCCAGGACGGTCAGCGCAAGTCCATGAGTATCAGACAACTTCTTCGCCACCGCCGCCATATCCGTTGGGGTCATAAAGTTGGACGGCTCGTTAATCATATCGCGCGCCAGGTTGGTCGCTTCCGCGATGATTCTGCCCTTACTGACGCCCTCCTCAAGGGCAGCCCTGGCTTTGGCGCTGGCGACGATGTTCAGTTCCTTGACCTCGCCGAACTTGTTGTCCTCGCGGGTGATATGCTTGCGGAAAGCGTACAGCCCAAGGAGCGCCCCTTCGGCAATCGCCTGCGCCGAGCTTGCCGCGCTGATGTTGTTCACCCCTACCCCCTGGGGCACCATGGCAACGGCGCTTACCCCCTTGTTGCGGAGCAGGCGGCAGGCCTCGGCGACGGCGCCGCGGATTCGATTCGCCGTCAGGTCTACCGGTTTGCCCAGACCGACAACGGCCAAGCGCGCCGCCGGTAACTTACCCAGGCTGTGAATGACGGTCACTTCGTTCAGCTTGCCCTTGATTTCGCCCGCGGCGATAAGCCCGGCAATTGCCCCGCCCAGCGCCCTATCCACCGCCGCGGCATCACCTTCCGGCTTGCCCGCCCCCTCGAACTGACTGACCATGATGGCATCGGCTTTGACTCTGGCAATCTCATCAACAATGATTTTAATCTCCATACTGGCTCCTTTCACCTGTTTATTTCGCGGACTATTTTATCGATGACCGGCGCAGTATCTTTCGCCGTGTTGACGGCGAAATGCGCACGGCGTATTCTTTCGGCGGTAGGCCGCATCCGCTGGAAGACTTCCCAGTCGGCATCGGAAAAGGTCGCCGCCTTGCCCTCGGCGCGGGCTTTGAGTCGTTCGTAGACCACTTCCGGCGGCGCATACAAGCGCACCAGAATAAGCCTGGCTTTCAGTCGCTCGGCGATGCTGTAAAGTCGCTCGCGGTGGTACTCCACCAGGTTGGTCGCGTCCAGGATGACCGCTACGCCCTTTTTCAGCAGGTCTTCGATGAGATGATGAATGGCCAGGAAAAGCCGGCCGCTTTCATCGAGACTATAGGTTGGCGCCGGGAAAAGGGCCTTGCGCAGGGCATCGCTCTCCAGCACCACGAAAGGGACCCTTGCCGAGAGCTTCTGGCAGAAGTAGGTCTTGCCTGTTCCGGGCAAGCCACTCACGACAACCAGAGTGGGCCTGACGACGGGTTCAGGGAGAAGCCCCAGACTTCCCGCCAGGCGGTGGGCGTCAGAAATAACCTGGACTTCAGCCACATATTTGATTATAGGATGTTTTTAGCGGTAGCGCTAGGTGCTGAGGACAACGGTTAGCCGGACCAAAGTAAATGGAGGTTCCTAAGAAGGACGCTTGCCGAAGAGTTAAACAGAAACGGTATCAAGGGGCGCAGACCGATGGGCAAGAAGCGGGGCGTTAAGAGGGTTCACCCTGAGGGGTTCTCCCTGAAGGGGCGCTAGTCCCTCTGAAGAATCTCTTCCTTCCGCAGAAGGATTACAGGGGGCGAGGTTACCTACCCGCTACTTGACTGATGTGGTAAAATATACATAATGGAGGTGCGAAGCCTCGGGAGTAATTAAATACTTTGAAAGCTAGCGCTATTGTTCTTGCCGGGGGCAAGAGCTTACGTTTTGGCCAAAATAAGTCTCAGGTTAAAATCAGCAAAAGAAGCTTACTGGCACAGGTAGTCGCCGGTGTTAGCTCCATTTGCGGCGACATCATAATAGTTACTGGAGAGCAGAGAATTCCCCAGATTACAGGCTACCCTAAATTGAGAATTACGACTGACGTCTATCCCGGCAAGGGGCCCCTGGGCGGTATCTACACGGGTCTGAAGACATCGGCCACGCACCTGAACCTTGTCGTCGCCGGGGATATGCCGTTTTTGAATCGAGGACTCCTGGGCTATATGCTCGGCCTCGCCGATAGCTACGATTTGGTCGTCCCGCGCGTCGGCGACCTCGTCGAGCCACTCCACGCCGTGTACACCAAATCATGTCTTTCCCCGATTGAACGCATGATGACGCAAAACGAACTGCGCGTCCGCGAGCTTTTCCCCCTGGTCAAAGTCCGCTACGTCGATGCCGCGGAAATCGAAAAGTTCGACCCGCACCACCTCAGCTTTTTCAATATCAATACTGAGGCGGACCTGGACAAAGCCAGAGAGATTGCCAAGGGAGATTTGACCCGTGATAAGTGTTGAGCAAGCCTTCGAGAAAATTCTGAGCTACATGCCTGTGCTGGAGCCGGAACAGGCGCCAATTCTGGACACCCTGGGGCAGGTCCTGGCCGAGGATATCTTCTCGGACATCAATATCCCGCCGCTGGACAATGCCGCCATGGACGGCTACGCTATCCGCGCCAAGGATACCGAAGAGGCCGACTCCAAAACTCCCGCCGTCCTGCGCGTCATCGATACCGTTATCGCCGGCGCCATTTCGACGAAGGAAGTCGCTCCCGGCACCGCCATCCGCATTATGACCGGTGCCCCCGTTCCCAAAGGCGCTGATGCCGTCGTCCGCTTTGAAGACACCGATGAAACCGAGCGCAAAGGCGCTGCGCAGAATGAAATCGGCGTCTTATGTAAACTTAAACCTGGCGCCAATATCCGCCGCGCCGGAGAAGACGTGGTCAAAGGCTCCTTGATACTCAAGAAAGGGACCGTCATTAGACCCGCCGAGGTCGGCGTGCTGGCTTCGCTAGGCAAGAGCCAGGCGCCGGTTATCCGGCGTCCGGTGGTGGCAGTTCTGGCTACCGGCAACGAGCTAGTGGAGGTCGGCAAGCCTCTCCCGCCGGGCAGAATTTACAACAGCAACACCTACAGCGTCGCCGCGCTGGTCAAGCGCTACGGCGGCATCCCCAAAATCCTGGGCATCGCCCTGGACACGGAAAAATCGCTCATCGAGAAGCTCCGGCAGGGACAGGACGCTGATATGCTTATCACCAGCGGCGGCGTTTCCGCCGGCGACTATGATATAGTGAAAGACGTTCTGGCCAAGGAAGGCGAAATCACCTTCTGGACGGTGCGGATGAAGCCGGGGAAACCGCTCGCCTTCGGCACTATCAAAGGCGGCAAAGGGCGGAGCATCCCCCACCTCGGCCTGCCGGGCAACCCGGTCAGCTCGATGGTCACCTTTGAGCTTTTTGCCCGACCCGCCATCTTCAAGATGATGGGCAAGAAGAACTTCGCTAAGCCGGCGGTGGAAGCCACCCTCGAGGAGCCAATTGCCAACACCGATGGCAGGCGAGTATTTGTCCGGACGATTGTGGAAAAGCGCGGGGGCAAGTTCTACGCTCGACTTACCGGTCCGCAGGGCTCCGGAATCCTGACCTCGATGAGTCTGGCCAACGGGCTGGTCGTCGTCCCCGAGGACAAGGCTGAGGTCAAAGCCGGCGAGGTCGTCAACGTAATGATGCTCGACTGGAACGAGGAAGTGGAACTGTAATGCCACCGATTCTATCGATTGTGGGCAAGTCAAACTCAGGCAAGACCACTCTGCTGGAGAGCCTGATTGCTGAGATGAAACAGCGCGGGTACAAAGTCGCCGTTATCAAGCATGCCGGCGAAGACATCGAGCTGGACACGGTGAATAAAGATACCTGGCGGTTCAGCCGCGCCGGCAGTGACATCTCCGCAATCAACGCCGGGCAGAAGCTGGCCATCTTCAAAGCTGTGGCCCGCGACTTCAACGCCGGCGATTTAGCCACTTTCATCTGCGGCGACTATGACCTCCTGCTGACCGAGGGCTTCAAACAGAGCGACTACCCCAAGATTGAAGTCCACCGCAAGGAGCAGGGAAAGGACCTGGTCAGCCCGCCGGAGCAGTTGATTGCCATCGTCACCGACGAGCCGGTTGAAGCCAGCGTCCCCCGGTTCGGCAAAGACGAGGCCAGGAAGATTGTTGACTTCATTGTAGAAACAATTCTGAGACCAGGCGCTAAAGATATCGACCTGTTTATCAATGATGAGCCTGTGGCGCTGAAGCCAGCCGCCCGAGACCTGCTGTCCCAGACGCTCATCGCGATGGCGCCCGGCATAAAAAGTGTTAGCGACATCAAGAGCTTGCGAGTATCTCTAAGGAGGCGAATTTGATATTCGAAGCCTCCGAGTTCGAGTTCAAAGCGCCACCCATCATCTCCCGCGCCCGGCGGGTGTTGATAAAGCCCTGTTCGCCCTATCCCATACCCTACCCCGCCACCACCAGCCCGGAGATGCTGGCGATAATCATCGAAGGCATCCGGGCAATCAGTGACGCCGATGTCATACTGCTTGAGGGAACGGCCACCGGGGAGCCGGTCGACCCCATTTATAAGACGCTTGGCTATGAATTCCCCCGGGTGCTGACGCTGGATGTCAAAGACTGCGTCTGGGTCGAAGTGGACAATCCCCTACCCAAAGCCCTCATTGTGCCGACCTTCTGGGTGCCCAACGTCATCATCTCCAGCGACTACCTTATCAGCGTGGCGCCGCTCAGGATTCTTAACAGCCGCCCCAGCCTGACCATCGATAACCTGCTTACCCTGCTCCCTAGCATCAAGTACCGCGGGGAGGCGGCCGGCGGGTGGGGCACTCTCTACGAGCTGGGCATCGAAAAGGCGCTGGCCGACCTCTATTTCACGCTCCCCTTTGACCTGGGCATTATCGAGGCGAGGCAGAAATACACCGTCACCGGTGACCTGGCTAAAGGCGAGGCGGAAGAATATGGTAAAATCTTTGTCGGCGAGCCTTATGAGGTCGACCGTGAAGTCTGCGAGGCGCTCGGCCTCCGGGCGGAACACCTCGACCTGATTAAGTCAGCCAAAGTGGGACTGGAAACCTAAGAAGGAGGTGGCCTTATGGTCAAAGGGAACACTGAGCCGCCCAAGCCCCGTTTTGCCATCGATTTAGACTGGTACGAAGAGAACCATCGCTCCTTTGCCACCGCCGTCCGTACCTCCCTGTGCGCCAAGTGCCAGCGCAAAATGGAAGGCAAGGATATGCCCGCCAAGAAAATCATCCCGATGATTAAGGGCTGCTGTTCCGGCGAACCCGACTTCATCAACGACCGTCAGCCCATTCTGGAAAGCATCTTTCGCGTCCTCCTCTCGAACGGGAACGGGCCGCTGGAAGTAGAAGAGCTTTCCCGACGGCTTGCCGAACGGCGCGGCGGCGATACTTTCCGCACTGCCCCACAGCTCCTCGCCCGCTTGCTCCGCAGCGAGGACTACTACGGCATCCGTCCCGTCCCGGGCTAACAAATACGGAGGTCAACATTGGACAGCAAAGAGAACATCCTGAGAGTAATCATCGATTGTGGTGTCGTGGCGGTGGTCCGGGTGGGAAGCGCCCGGGAAGCGCTGGAGGTCTGCCCGGCTATCGCCCGGGGCGGTGTCAAACCGGTCGAGGTGACGATGACTGTCCCCAACGCCATCGATGTCATCAAGGAGTTCAAAAGCACTGTTAAAGATGAGGTGCTGGTGGGCGCGGGCACCGTTCTCGACCCGGAGACGGCCAGGGCGGCAATCCTCGCCGGAGTGGACTACATCGTCACGCCGACACTCAACCTGAAGGTCATTGAAATGTGCCATCGCTACGGCATAGTGGTCATACCGGGGGCTTTCACCCCCACCGAGATACTCACCGCCTGGGAAGCCGGCGCCGACATCGTGAAGGTGTTCCCGGCGGGAGTGGCCGGACCGCAGTACCTGAAGGACATCAAGGGGCCTTTGCCGCAGGTCAGACTCCTGCCCACGGGTGGGGTGACACTGGAGAACACACCCGACTTCATCAAGGCCGGGGCGGTGGCGGTGGCCGTCGGCACGGCGCTCGTCGATAAGAAGCTCGTCGCGGAGAAGAAGTTCGACCTGATAACTGAGAGGGCGAGACAGTTTGTTGAGGCGGTAAGAAAGGCGAGAGCCTAATACAAACGTGTTAGACCTTAATACATCATCCTAAGACGAAACGTGCCCGTCATTGCTTCTCTGTCTGGGACGGATTGCTTTGTCGTTTAGTTTACACTGAGCGAAGCGAATGTGCTCCTCGCAATGACAATTCATTACTATTTGGTACGCTCGAATTAGTATCTTATCCTGAAGTCGGAGTAGCTCGCTTTGTATTCGGACCACTCGGTTATCACCCTGTCCACCGTCGCCGCGGGCGGCCCGATTTTCAGATATCTGGCCAGCTGCTCCAGCTTGTCCTTTTCCCCTTCCGCCCCCACCTCCACACTCCCGTTAGGCAGGTTTTGCACATAGCCCGTCAGTCCCAGTCGCTCGGCATGCTCCCTGATGAAGTCGCGGAAAAACACCCCCTGTACCTGCCCCCAAACTGAGGCATGAAGAGTACGGCGCAGTTCACGATATGATGCGGTTATCCCTCTCCCCCCTCCACTTCCTCTTCCTCACGCTTTTTCCGGCGCTTGCCAATCACCTCTACCTCTGGCGCCGGCGGGATGATGGTGATTGGCTCAATCTTTGGGGCAACTTTTTTCGATTTCTTGACTTCTCTCTTGCGATAGTCTTTACTTCCCATATAGCATCACCTCTCTATCTGCAAAGATGCTTTTCACTCGTAGTTTAGCAAAATAAGCGCTATAGTGTAAAGTCAGTTAGCTTCTGAAGCGCCTCGCGCGCCGCCTCCGCCTCCGCCAGCTTCTTGCTATTGCCGGCGCCCACCCCGAGCACGACGCCGCCACCAATCACCTCGATGGTGAACCACTTGGCGTGGTCGGGACCTTCGGCCTCCAGCACGCGGTAATAAGGCGAGTCGTGATACTTCGACTGGATGAGCTCCTGAAGCTGGGACTTGTAATCGATGACCCTGCCCTCACCGGTCAGCTTCGCCAGCTCCTCTCGGAACAGCGTCAACACCATCTTCCTGGTGGCGATAAGACCGCTATCGAGAAACGCCGCGGCAATCACCGCCTCCAGGGCACACGCCAGGTTGGCCGCCTTATGCCGGCCGCCGCTGAGCTCCTCCCCCTTGCCCAGTGATAGGTACTCGCCCAGCTTCAGTGTCCCTGCGACGTGGGCCAAAGTGTCCTTTCGCACCAGGGCGGCGCGGAGACAGGTCAACTCGCCTTCCGGCAGGTCGGGGAAGTCCTGGTAAAGCTTCTCGGCGATTATCAGGCCCAGGATGGCATCACCGAAGAACTCCAGCCGCTCGTTCGATTCCAGCCCTGAGTCGGGGTTCTCATTGACGTAGGAGCTATGCACCAGCGCCTTCTCGAGCCGAGATGAGTTTTTAAAATCAACCCCGAGCACTTCCTGTAACTTTACGATGTCCACCAAGTTGACCCTCCTCTACTATTTTAGCACAGCCGGGCAAGCGGGGCTTAAGGCATCAGTTGCCTCAGTCCGGACTTCATACTATAATTGGCTATGCTTTTCCAGGTGAGGTCTGATTTGAAAGCTCCTGCCACAAAGCAAAAGCTCTTCTACGGCTACGTCATCGTCCCGGTGTCTTTCTTCCTGCTGATGATGGTCTACGGCCTGCTCTACAGCTACGGCGTCTTCGTCAAGCCGATGGCCAGTGACCTCGGTTTGACGCGGGCCGCCACTTCCGGCGCTTACTCGGTAGGGCTAATCGTTACCGGCTTTCTCTACATGCTCACCGGCCGCATCAACGATAAGTTCGGCGCGCGAGTTCTGATGACACTCTGCGGTTTGTTTGTCGGGGCCGGCTGCCTGCTGATGTCCACCGTTCAAGCCCCGTGGCAGTTGTACCTCTTCTGGGGCGGAGTGCTGGCCATCGGGCAGAGCGGCGGCATCGTCCCGATAACATCGACCATCGCCAAGTGGTTCGTCCGCCGGCGGGGGCTGATGACGGGCGTCGCCATCGCCGGCATCGGTTTTGGCGAAATCATCCTGCCGCCCCTCATCACCATCCTCATCGGCGCCTACGGCTGGCGCCAGGCCTTTGCCATCCTGGGCGTCGCCGAGTTCGTCATACTGCTGGCGCTTGCCCAGTTCCTGCGCCGCGACCCGGCTCAGGTGGGCCAACTCCCGGACGGCGCCGGCGCCCTGACACTGGAGCGCGCCGCGGAAGCCGGAGGCTTCTCTCTCCCCGAGGCGCTGGCCAACCGGCAGTTCTGGATACTGGCAGCGGGGTTATTCACGCATGGCTTCGTCCTGCACGCCACGTTCGTGCACATGGTGCCGCACGCCACCGACCTCGGCATCGCCGCCATCAGCGCCTCGAGCATTATGGCATTCATCGGCGGGCTGAGCATCTTCGGACGGATTGGGCTGGGGAACGCCGGCGATAGAATCGGCAACCGGACGGCCTATCTCATCGCCTATTCGCTGACGCTGGTCTCCCTGCTGTGGGTGCAGGTGGCGACGAACCTGTGGATGTTTTACCTTTTCGCCGCGGTGTTTGGTCTGGCCTATGGCGGCGAGGCGACACTGATGTCGCCCATCATCGCCCGCCTTTTCGGACTCAGGGCGCATGGCGCCATTTACGGCATCATCTTCTTCGGCATTTCCATCGGCGGAGCGATTGGTCCCTACCTGGCGGGCAAGATTTTCGACCTGACGGGCCGGTACCAGATGGCTTTCTGGCTTTCCGCGGGCGTGACCGTTCTCAGCATCATCCTGACCGCGATGCTGAGGCCGACGCGACCCGGCGGCTCCGTCTAGCGCTTCTCACGAACAAGCTGGTTGATGCGCTTCAAGGCTTCGCCGATATCGGCGGCGCTTATCATCCGGTGAGTGACCGCCCGCACCATCTGGCCACCCCGGTTCCCCATCTTCACTCCGCGCGCCGCCATCTCTTTGACGAACTCGCCCTCCGCCATCGTGGCTGGAGACTCGAAGATGACGATGTTGGTCTTGATACTCTGCGGGTCGATTTTGAAGCCGGTGATTTGCGCCAGGCCCTGAGCGAGCTTCCGGGCATTGGCGTGGTCTTCCGCCATACGGTCAATCATCGTCTCGAGGGCGATGATGCCGGCCGCGGCGATAACCCCCACCTGCCGCATCCCCCCGCCGAGCATCTTGCGCCACTTGCGCGCCCTGATGATGAAGTCGCTACTGCCGCAGAGCACGGAGCCGATGGGACAGCTGAGACCTTTTGAGATACAGAAGCAGACGGAGTCGACCGGTTCAGTCAACTCCCTGGCCGGAACATTGAGATAGACGGCGGCGTTGAAGATGCGCGCGCCGTCGAGGTGGAGCTTCATTCCGTTGCGGTGAGCGATATCGGCGATTTGTTGGGTGTACTCTCTGGTCAGGACAGCGCCGCCGCAGCGATTGTGCGTATTTTCCAAGGCGATGAAGGTGGTAACGGGAAAGTGGACATTCTTGCCGCGGATAGCCTGCTCCACGAGCCTGGGGTCGAGCCGGCCCTCGTCGTCGTTGGGCACCGTACGCATAACGACCCCACCCAACGCCGCCGCCCCACCCACCTCGTACCAGAACATGTGCGATTCGCTGCCCAGGATGATTTCATCACCGGGGCGGGTCTGCGCAAGGACAGAGATGAGGTTGGACATCGTGCCGCTGGGGGTGAAGACGGCCGCTTCCTTGCCCAGCATCTCGGCGGACATGGCTTCGAGTCGGTTGGTGGTGGGGTCTTCCCCGAAAACGTCATCGCCCAGCTCGGCCTCATGCATCGCTTTCCGCATTTCGTCGGTGGGCAAAGTCACGGTATCACTGCGCAGGTCAATAATCTCCATCTGAGTCCCTTTCCCGAAAATTGATGGCTATATGATAGCATATTTGACGGCGCGCGCAGTAATAATGGGCACGCCTGGAACTGGGCCACACCTCCTGGACTAGAAGCGGGGCGCCGGAGGTGACCTGCCCACAATTAAGGAACCTTACAGAATTGAACTTTTCGCTAGATTGTTCAACCAGGCGATGGCGCCAGTAGGCTATCTTATCTCCGGTATCCAGCTTAGTAGCCAGAGCCAGCGGCGATGAGCCTGCTTTCACAGTCTTAATATAATCGGCTACCGAGAAAGTGTTAAGTGAGACAACTGGCGGCGCGACGAGAGCTCAACAGTGAGGTCTTTGCCGCCATGACCGGTAAAGTTATTGATTGAAGCACCGAGAAAAGAATATAATCAAGTCTGGCCGCATAGTTCACGTGGCTACCGCCCACCTGCTCCCGAAGCCACAACAGTGACAACTCTAACTTAGGAAGATAACTATGGGGGGCAGGTCATACTTATGCTAAGCGTATCCAATATATCCAAATCATATGGTGAGCAGGTACTCTTCCGCGCCGTTACTTTTAATGTTGGGGCAAGAGACCGCATCGCTGTCTTAGGTCCTAACGGTTCCGGCAAAACGACTCTATTCGAGATAATCGCGGGAAATGTGGCCCCGGATACGGGCAAAATATCTATGCGGAAGGATATTACGATTGGTTATTCAAAGCAGGAAATTACGCCGTTCTCCTCGGATAAGTTGCTTCAGCATGTTGTGCACGCTTCAACCGAGATAGCCGGTCTGGCTCACAGGATACAGGTATTACGGGATGGGTTGGCGGAGGGCGGTGATGACAGCGATTCAACGAGACTATTGCAGGAACTGGGAGAGCTACAGCATAGGTTTGAAGCGGCAGATGGGTACAACGTGGAGCACGAGGCAGAGATTATCCTCTCGGGCCTGGGATTTAAGGAGCGGGATTTCTCACGTCCTTTGAGTGAATTTAGCGGTGGGTGGCTTATGCGTGTGTCACTCGCTAAGCTGCTCATTGTCAATCCTGACTTTCTGCTCCTTGATGAGCCGACCAACCACCTCGACCTTGATTCGTGCATCTGGTTCGAAAATTACTTGAAATCATACCAGGGGGCGATTCTGGTAACGTCACACGACCGGGCTTTCCTAAATAAGGTGGCTAGCAAGATAATTTCCATCGGGAAGGATGATGTCATATTCTATCACGGTAGTTATGATAGCTTTATTGTGGCACGGCAGCAGGATTTGGAAATCAAGAAAGCCACTGCCAAAAGGCAGGAACTTCAAATAAAAAAGGAAATGCGCTTTATCGATAGGTTCCGTGCCAAGAACACGAAAGCTGGCCAGGTTCAGAGCCGAATAAAGAAGCTGGAGAAAATAGAACGGGTAGTAGTGCCACGTGCCACCCGCAAGATACGGTTTGCCTTCCCCGAACCAGTGCGGAGCGGAGAGGATGTCATCACTTTGAAGAATATCCTCAAGTCCTACGATGGCAATGTGGTTTACCGTGACCTTAATCTTACGTTGACACGCGGTGACCGCGTGGCTCTGGTAGGAGCTAACGGGGCCGGCAAAACCACCCTGCTGAAGATACTGGCAGGAGTACTTCCCATTGAAGGTGGTGAGCGGAAGCTGGGTCATAATGTCACTACCGCCTACTACGCACAGTATCAGCTTGAGTCGCTCCAACCCGAGAACACGCTCCTCGATGAACTGAGGCGTGTCGCCCCCGATGAACCGGAACAGAAATTACGGGGATTCCTGGGAGCCTTCCTTTTCAGCGGAGATGATGCGTATAAAAAGGTGTCGGTTCTCTCCGGCGGTGAAAAGAGCCGATTAGCAATAGCCAAAATACTGGCGCGGACAGCTAACTTATTGCTCATGGATGAACCGACTAACCACCTCGATATTGACTCCCGGGAGATGCTTACGGATGCCCTTGAGGCCTATCATGGTACGCTCTGCTTCATAACTCACGACCGCACCCTTATCCGTCAGATTGCCAATAAGGTTATTGAGATAAGAGGTGGTGTGCCGAGAGTCTATTCTGGGAACTATGATGAATATCTCTCCTGGAAGGAAGCCGCGGGGAATGGAGACCCTCAACGGCAAGGAATACGTTCTATTCGAGATACTTCGCCACGGGATATACTGCGTCAGCGCAAAGTAGCCGAAGGGCAACTGCGGAATAGTTATTATCAGGCCAGTTCACCTATCAAAAAGCGGATTAGCGAAATCGAAGCTGAGTTGAGTGAGCTTGAGACGCAGTTTCGGGAGCTGGAGAACTACTTCTCCAATCCGAAAACTTATGGAGATGCGGCGGAGATTATCGCGATTACCAGGAAGCATCGTGAGCTAAAGGAGACTATCCGCCTGATTACCGGGGAATGGGAGAGGCTATCCAGCGAAGCGGAGAGACAGAGATTGGAATATGAGGAGGCGAAGAAGAATCTCGACTCTGAGTCTGCGCGCTACAACTGAACTCCATGGATTCAACTGTCTATTATTGTCTCTATGGCACCGTCACGATTCTTTGGTATGATGAAATGAGTTGAATTGTAATAATGCATTACCTCACACCGGGGAGCAGTTGAAGACCTATTACAAATACGCTTTGTGCCTTATCCGGGATAACCGTTTGCTGGTACTGGAGGAATCCGACCAGGAGCTATATCTTATGCCCGGTGGAAAGCCCGAAGCTGGGGAAAGCGGCGAGCAGACTTTGGTCCGGGAGCTCAAGGAGGAACTGGGTGTGGACCTGGATACCGGGTCATTGCGCCACCTGGGCTCGTTTGAGGATGTTGCCGCCGGCAACCCAGACGCCCGGGTTCACATTGAGCTCTATCTGGGTGATTTTTCCGGAGAACCGCAACCCCGCGCCGAGGTAACAAGGCTGGTCTGGTTTTCCAGGAACGACGACTGGACAAAGCTAGCGCCGGTTACCCGAAATAAAATATTACCCGCACTATTGAAACAAGGACTGCTGACTTAGCGTATGCCGACAAAACCGGAACAAATAATTTCGCTATCGAGACCTGAACTGCTGTCACCGGCGGGCGATTGGGAGTGCTTGCTCGCCGCAGTGGCCAATGGAGCCGATGCGGTCTACCTGGGGACAAGGGAATTCAATGCCCGAGTTAATGCCCGGAATTTTTCTATGGAGGAGTTGGACCGGGCCATCAAATACAGCCACAATCGGGGTGTACGAATCTATCTTACGGCCAATATCCTGGTGAAAAACCATGAGGTGGCGCGGTTCTTCAATATCCTTTCTCAAGCCTACTCACTGGGGATTGACGGCGTAATTATCCAGCATGTGAGTTTTCTGGAAATAATCAAAAGCAACTTCCCGGGTTTGCAAGTTTTTATCTCTACTCAGGCGGCAATTGGAAATGCCCGCAGCGCCTCCCTATTGAAATCCGCCGATAGAATTATTCTGCCTCGTGAGCTTACTCTGGACGAAGTGAAAAAAGTGATTAGCTCCGGCGTACGGGCCGAGGTATTTGTGCACGGCGCTTTGTGCTTCGGTTACAGTGGTTTATGCTTATTTTCCAGTTTTGTTGGCGACCGCAGCGGCAATCGTGGCTCCTGCGCTCAACTGTGCCGTCAGAAGTATAACGGAACGTACCCGCTGAGCACCAGAGAGCTATGCCTTGTCAGGAGAATTCCGGAGCTTATCCAGGCGGGCATAACTGGATTCAAGATAGAGGGCAGAATGCGCTCTCCACTATATGTAGCGGTTGCCACCAGACTATATCGCAAAGCCATCGATTCATTCTTGGCCGGTGAATTTGCGGTGCCTCAGAAGGAAATGGCGGAAATTGAGGTCGTTTTCAATCGGAAATTTACTGAGGGACTGATGTTCGGCGAGAAGAATCTAGTTTCGCCGGAAAAGCCAATGAACCGCGGGGCTCTACTGGGAGTCATTGAAGGTGGCGAAATCACGTTACAGCGTCCCGTAGCTGCCGGCGATGGCGTCGGTATTTGGGGCGAGAACGGCGTAAGCGGCGCCATTGTTAGCGAGATAACGCGGGACGGTAAGAAGGCGAGTTCGGCCGCTGCCGGTCAGAGAGTCAATCTTGGCCTTCCGGCCCGCGATGGCTCCCAAATCTACCTGACCTCTTCTACCCGTATCAGTGTTAAGCCTGACTTCACTATTACGAGGCCGCCGATTGCGCCGCCCCAAAGAAAGAGAATCAAGGCTATTCTGCCGGAAATTGCTCCCCGGAAAGCCCGCGCTTCTAAACTGCTGGTTAAGGCATATTCGCTGGCGGAGGCAAGAGAATCTCTGCAAGCCGGCGCCGACACCGCCTTCTACAATATCTTCTCCCCTGACTTTCCAGAGGCAGAACCACAAGAGCGTTCGTCCGTTGGCGCCTATCTGCCGCGGATAATGAATGATGAAGAGCTATCCCATGCCCTGACCCTATTAAGCAAGAAGAAACCCGGTGCCATTTTGACCGGGAACCTCGGGTTCTTGACACAGCGGGCCGAGTTTGATGCCCCTGTGTATCTCGACTATACAGCAAACTGCTTCAATGACATCGATTTGCTCTTTTTCCGGAGATATAAAGTAATACCCGTACTCTCGCCGGAGCTTTCTCTAAAGGAAATGACGGAACTTCAGAACAAAGATGTGGTCATTTTATGCCACGGTGATATAGTACTGGTGAACACTTTAATTGCCATCGATGATAGGAAATTTGCTGACCAAAAAGGATTTGCTTTCCCGGTGAGAAAAGAAGGCCGCTACTGGCAGATTCTAAACAGCCGTCCCTTTGGTCTGTTCAATGACATCCGGAAATTATCTGCCGCCGGATTCGGCCAATTTTTCATCGATAAGCCTAACAAGGGCGCTTATTTCACGGAGTTATACCGGAATATCCTCAAACAAGATATCAACGATAGAAGGATAAGGAAAGGTTATACCTCTGGTCATCTTTACCGGCCGGTCAGATAGAGCATAAGCATTGAACTCGTCCCAGATTGCGCATAACATCTTATTGTCAGGTAACAAAAAACCAGATTGTTTGCACCTAGTTTCCCCGCTAGACTTTTACTCCAGAGGCCATTAGAAAGGAAATATGATACTAGGACTGCAGGCTCTAATATGGGCTTATTTACACGGCCAGAGGTTGGTGGTATACTATGAGCCTAAAATCCACTTAAGCCCCGATGCTCGACGAGATTCTGCGATATGACACTAAAGATTGTTACCGACAGTACTGCCGACCTACCACCCCGGTTAGCTGGGGACCTTGGTGTTACCGTTGTGCCAGTCTATGTGCGTTTTGGGAATCAGGTCTATCGTGATCGAGTGGACATCAGCGAAGATGAATTTTACCAGAGGTTGTTGCATGACCCTATCCATCCTAGCACTACACAGCCGACTCCGCAGGATTTTGCCGATGTTTACCAGAAGCTGTCACAGGAGGCTGAGGGGATTATTTCCATTCACCTCTCCAGTAAATTGAGTGGTACATATAACTCAGCACTACAGGGAAAAGAATTAGTAGACACTAAGTGTCCTATTGAGGTGATTGACTCACAAGTACTGACACTGAGTCTGGGCCTGCTAGTTATAGCAGCTACTACCATTGCTAAGTCTGGCAAAAATATTCAGCAGGTAGTAGAAGAGATAAAACAGACTATCCCCAGTATCCATTTGCTTGCCCTTTTTGATACCCTTAAATACCTGGCTTTGGGTGGGCGAATCGGTAAGGTGCAAGCACTATTAGGCTCGGTATTGAGCGTGAAGCCGATGCTGACAATAAAAGACGGGGAACTGGTACCGGCTGGGCGAGTTCGCAGCCGCACTAGGGGCATAAACAGGTTAGTTGACTTTGTGAAAAATGCCGTAGATATTCAGGATATGGCCATTGTTTATAACACCACACCTGATGAAGCACAAACCTTAGTTGGACGCATGGGTTCTATATTCCCTAAAGAGCGGATCAGGTTAGCTAGGCTGGGACCTGCGTTAGGAGTCCACGCCGGGCCAGGCGTACTGCTTGTAGCTCTTAGGGGAATAGTCTGACCTAAGTGTTAATAGCTACTGCGGGTAGCTGAAATATTTTCGCCAAGAATCTCCAGCCCATCACGCATTCCGTCACAATGTGACATGGTAGGTTCGGTCGTTAGCGAAGTCGCTTCTAGTTTATGTCTGGTGGCGCATACTGGAAGCACCAGGTGAACAGGGGCATTCTCTTTGAACCCCGCTTCAAAACCCAGGAGAAGCGTGATACAATAGCGAAAGTGGTCAGCGCAAAATCAATAATTCTTGTAAGAGCCACTGATGCGTCAAGGCGTTGTCTAAAGAAACGAAGAGTCCGACAATATTCTACGGTTGGTTCGTAGTTGCAGCGTGCTTTGCGGTAACGCTAAGCCTCGGGGAATCTTTTTGGGCATTCGGCGTTTTCTTTAAACCACTGGAGGATGAATTCGGCTGGAGCCGAGCCCTCGTATCGTCAGGTTATACTGCTTTCTTGCTGGGCTATACTATCTCGGTTGTAACTGCCGGCAGACTTGCTGACAGGTACAGTTCTCGTCCCATCATTCTTGCGAGTGCGCTGTTATCCGGACTAGGAATTTCCCTATGCAGCCAGACCCAGAGCATTAACCAGCTTCGTTTTTTTCTCTTTATTGCTGGTCTGGGAGCTGGTGCTAGCTGGTCGGTGCCAATCTCCGTCGTACAGCGATGGTTCTATAAGGAGAAACGGGCTGGACTGGCACTCTCTATAGTTTCCGCTGGGGTTGGCGTAGGAGCTCTAATCTTCGCACCGCTCATTAACTATTTGATACTCAATTATGGTTGGAGGAACGCCTACCTGACGATTGGTATCCTCTTTCTTATTATCATTGCTGTATCATCACTGGTGATCAAACGAAGCCCGACTTATGCACGAGCGGGTCCGGAGAGCAACGACATCACATTGGATTCGTCAAATACCGAAGACTGGCCGACAGCCAAAATCGTCACTACTGCTCCCTTTTTTGGTTTAGTCTTAATCACATGTGCTGGAACTCTTGCTTTCAATATTGTGTCGGTCCATCTTGTACCGCATGCGGTGGACGTTGGCATCAGCGGAACAGCTGCGGCGGCAGCTCTGGGACTTATGGGAGGATTCTCAATTCCCGGTCGGCTCGTGTCCGGTTTCATCTCGGATAGGATAGGTTGGCAAAAAGTGCTTGCCTTCTCTCTCTTCGGGATGGCCCTCTCCATGATATGTATATTGCTTTT